>JBAVJR010000153.1:0-5286 GCA_049687855.1 Steroidobacteraceae bacterium
GGAGCGGTGGCGTCCGGCATCGGACTCTATGTCGGACACCGCTGGTTCGACCAGAACCTGAAGTAAAGGGGCCGACTGACGTGAAGCGAGTTTGAGGGGCTCGTGACGAATCCGTACCTTGAGCCAGTCTCTCCCCTGTGGACGCGCATTGCAGGCACGGCGCTGCTGGTCGCCGCGACCGGCCTGACCGTCGCGCTCGGCCTCGGAATCTTCGATTTTGCCGCGCACCCGGCCAACCGCCGGACTGTCACCAGTTCAACGTTCGTTTTTGCCCTCATCCTGCTGGCCCTGTGCGGAATCTGCTGGCAGGCGGGGTTTCGTCTCGCATTCAATCGCAGCGGCAGCCAGGCGGCGCTCTTCTCCCGGCCGGCATGGTTCGCGATAGGCACGGCACTGATCGTCATGGCCGGGACGATGGCCGTCGTCGTCTTTTCGGCGCGCCGGCCGACTCTCCTCGACTACCAGGTGATCCTGTCCCTTGGTGCCTTCGGGATCTGGTGCATCGTGCTGGCGTTTCGTCCGCGCATCGAGCGGCGCACCGATGCGACGAACGGTGATCGCAAGCACGACCAGCGCGCCTGATCAGGAAGGACTGCGATCGGCCGCGTCGAGTCCTGCAACGACCTCTATGCCCATTCCCGGCGGACAGCTTCCTCGATCAGGCGGAACACGCGCCCGTTGTCGTCCGCGGTCGTTCTGCCGAGCAACCCGTGTTGCCAGGCAACGGGCAATCCGGCCTTGCCGTGCAGTGCGCCGACGGCCGCGCCGACGAGCGTGGCGACGGTGTCGTTGTCCTGCGTGTCGTTGACGGCGCGCACGATGGCCTCTTCCGGGTCGTGCGCATGCCGTGCAAGGATCCAGAGCATGCTCGGCACGGTTTCAAGCAGGTAAGCGCCGGACGACCACGCATTGCAGGCTTCGCGGATGTTCCAGTCGTGGCGCGCGGCTTCGCCCAGCACGAACTCGAGGTAGTCGGGAAACGCACCCTCGCGGGCGGCGAAGCGTCCGCTGCGGGGACGGTATGACTGGTCCGTGCAGACCTGGCGCACCGTCGCGACGAACGTGGCGATGATCCAGTCGGACGTCGGCGGTGCGGGCAATCGCAACAGGCGCGCGAGCAGGTCGACGAACGCCACGCACGACGCGACAGAACTCGCGTCGCGGTGCGTAATGATCGAGGCCAGCGCCACGTCCAGCCAGAGGGCCGCGCTCGTGCCCTGCGGGTGCAGCAGCACGATGGGAGCGATGCGCATCAATGCGCCGTTGCCCGCGCTCTCGGCGCCATAGTGGTACCAGGACTTCACGCCCTGTTCGCGATTGCGCAGGAACTGCTGCATGGACTTGCCGAGTCCGAAGATTTCGCGTGAGGCGAAGCGGACAGACAGGTCATCCGGATCCAGTCCCCCGCGTTCGAGCAGGCTTTCGAGCGTCCAGAACGCGAGCTGACTGTCGTCGGAGGGCAGGCCTACCCGGTGGCCGGCGGATCGGCTGTTCGGCAGGTAGTCCCGAATCTCACCGTACCGGGCCTTGCGCTCGTCCGCCGACAGGTTTTCGCTGGTGTTGCCAAGCGCATCGCCGATCGCCAGGCCCAGCAGCATGCCGCGGATTCGGTTCGAGGAGACCGGGCCGCTCACAGGGTCGCGCGGACCCTGCAGCAAGGCGGATCGGGCCGGCAGAAATCCCTCGGAGATGACACGGGCAGCGAGGGACAGGTTCGAAGTCATGGTCGGTAGAGTCTCGCAGATTCGGGGGGTTGCTGCGGTCGCGTGGCCCAATGCGCGCACCGCCTGTTCCGTGTGCCGGTCGGCCTCCGCTGCGATGGAGCGACTTCGGACGCCGCCGTCTAGAGGGCGGCCGTGGGGTCGCCCGGCGGCCATTGATCCGGCCGCGCACCACTGCAGACGTTGCGCTGGATGAAGCCGTCGCTGGGCGTCAGACCAAGCTCGCAGCTGCGCACGCACAACGCGCGGAACGATGCAGCATCGAAGCCCGTGGACTCGTGGTACAGGCGCGTCAGTCGCACCCATTGGGGCGAGGGAATTGGCCGTGCGCTGCTCTTGAACGAACTGCAATCGCGGCTCATCGCGCACGACTCTGCAGCCTTGATCACGGTCGCACACTCCGCGCGGCTGAGTGGCCTGCGCGGCTCGCGGTGGCGTGCGACCACGATTTCGCCGGCAGCCGTCAACCTGGCACTACGACGCTCGCCGTGCCACACACCCAGGTCGACTTGCACTCCGTCGGTCGACGCGACCACTGCGCCGGCGCCGGCGCCAACCCACAGTCCCGTTGCCCGCCGGACCTTCGGCGGCAGGCCGGTCCGCAATTCGAGCCAGAACGGCTGCTGCAGGCCGCACGGCGCGCTCGCGCCATTGCACCGCGTGAATCCGACCACGACTTCGCGGTCGGAGAACACGGCGCGATGCGTTACCGAAATCGCGTCGTCACGCAGGCCGGGGATGGCTCGGCCGCTGAGCAGCACGACGTGCCTGGCGTCGGACAAGCCGGCAGAACCGACCGCCAGGGTGCCCGCCTTCGTCGCAATCGGCAGCCGCGCCTTGCCCAGGGCTTCCTGCGACTCGAGCCGGCTGGCGACGGCTTGCGCAGCAGCAGGGGCGGTCGTCGCTGCGGGCACCGGTTGTCGTTCGGCATGGGCGTCAATCTTCGACGGATCGGGTGCCGACGATTCCTGCCGGTCGACGACGGCGAAGATCGCGAGTGCCGCCAGGAACGTTGCGGCCGCCCACGACCACCTGCGCCACGTACCTCCTCCGACGTGGGTGGCGCGAACCGCCACTGGCCTCGGCGGCAACGGCGCTGGCAACGCAGGGGAGGGCATGGCCAGAGGTTGCGGCGCGGCGTTGATGACGACACGGTCGGTCCCGATGCGGGCCGGCGTCGCCGGGGCAGGACGAGTCCCATCGACTGCGGTGGGGCGGCCTGCCGCGGGCGTCGTCGGCAGCAAGGACACCTCGGGCGACGCGGCGGACGGCACGGACAAGGGTTGCGGCGCGGCTTCGGTGACGACACGGTCGGTCCTGACACCTGCCGTCGTGTCCAGCGCGGGTCGAGTCCGACTGCGCCGTGCGCGCAGACAGTGCCGCGCTTCGGTCGCGGTGAGCCGGTGCAACTGCGACGAGTCGGTGATCGAGATGGCGACGTCCTTGCGGTGCCGGGCGCCACTCCCCGAGCTGTGGACCGGCTCGACCAGACCGACGGCGCGGATCCACTGCCCCACCCACGTTGCGTCGGGAATGTTCTCCTGGCTGGCGAGGGCCTCCGGCCAGATTTTCAGGCAGGCCATGTCGTGTGACTGATCCGCGAACTCGACGCGCAGGCAGGGCGTATCGCTTTGCTGCAAGTAGCCCATGCCGACACGCACGATCCTGCCGATCATCTCCACGCGGTCGCCCACGCGGCTGCAGCACTGCGCGAAGTTCGTCGCGTCGACGACGTCGCACGCCGGGACGTACTCTCGGCGCAATGGCAGCGTCGCATCGCCGGTCAACTCGACGGGGCAGGCCGGGATGTTGCGGCCCGCAAGAAAGTCCTCGAACGTCGGGACCTGTTCGAAAGGAGCGGCGCAAATGGCTGCGAAGTCTCGCACCCTTCGCTCGAGCCCCGGGACCGCGGCCAGCAGGCTGAATGCGGGTGAACTGGCCGGGTCATCAATGTCCGCGGCCCGCAGGATGAACGCGTCCGCATCGCTGTCGGATTGCTCCCAGAGTTCGGGCCGGCGGCCGAGGGCGTCGAGCGTGAGATCGAGCAGCGAGAACGCAAATGAATCGAGGCTGGCGTCGAAATGCCGGCCACGGCGACCGGAGTGCTGGAAATTGCGCTGGCCGAGTTCCATGCTCTGCAGGCCCGCGAGTTGCGGCACGAACACGCCGTCGTAGTCGATCAGCCGCAGGCGGGTCGCGCTCTCGACGATCACGTTGGTCGGCTGGATGTCGCCGTGCGCAATGCCGTGCTGGCGCAGCTCGCGCGCGATGTTCCGCAGCGATGCGCGCAGCTGCTCGAGCGTGTCGGTATCGGTGCGGTGCGCGGCGACGAACGCTGCGAGCGTCCGGCCGTGCGCCCAGTCCATCCGGACGATCGGGTAGGTGCCGCTCTCGGTCGTGATCCCGGCAGGCTGGAACTCGAAGTCGACGAAGCAGGTGCTGCGGACGGGATGCAGATGACTCCCGATGGCTTCGTATCGTGCCTGCAGCGAATCGGAGGGCTTGTGGAAGCAACGAACGGCGTAGCGCCTGCCATCAGTCACGACCTCGAACGTCAGCGCGAAATTGCCGCTGCGAACGACCGGTTGGCCCGGTCCACGCGTGCGGAGGGTGCCGCGGCCCAGCAGCGGGTCCGACAATGCGATGCCCAGGCTCAACTGCAGGGCGTCGGAGTACTCCGCGAGCGACGGGCAGTGCATATTCCTGCGCCGGGGTCCGGCAGATGTCACGGTCACCTCGTGTGGTGTGTATCAGCGCAATCTTCACACGACCGCATGGCGCGTCAAAGCACATTCGCAGCAGAGGTGGCAATGACGCACCCCGCGGCCATATGTTCAACCGACATGCCTGGATCTGGCGGACGATTCGGCAGCTGCGAACTGCGGCGCGAATGGCGGGACGCGATTTCGAGCTGTTGACGGGCTGGAATATTGACCGTTCGATCGTAAACTCAACTCGGTATCCAGTGACCCGATGAGGGAGGCGTGACTGCGATGAAAGTGCTGTTCGTGTGCATGGGTAACATCTGCCGATCGCCCACTGCCGAAGGCGTGTTCCGCGCGCACGTTCGCCGGCACGCCCCGGGACTCGAAATCGAGCTCGACTCCGCCGGCACCCACGCTTATCACGTCGGTGAGCCGCCCGATCCGCGTACGATCGCAGCTGCCACGCGACGGGGCATTGACCTCACGGGCCTGCGCGCACGACAGGTGCAGGACGATGATTTCGAGCGCTTCGACCTGATACTGGCGATGGATCGCCTGAATCACGCGACCTTGCTCGAGCGCAGCCCGCCTGGACACCGTGAGCGTATTCGCACGCTGCTCGAGTTTGCCGGCAAGACGACGCTGGTCGACGTGCCCGACCCTTACTACGGCGGTGCGAAGGGATTCGACGACGTGCTCGACCTGGTCGAGTCTGCGGCGGAGGGTCTGCTGGCGGAGATCCGCCGCAGGTCGGGAGCCGGTTGATGACGTTGACGATCGGATCGCCCGACACTCCCGTGCGGCTGCTGCAGGTCACCGACCCACACCTGTTCGGCGACGAGTGGAGGACGATCTACGGG
>JBAVJR010000154.1:0-2675 GCA_049687855.1 Steroidobacteraceae bacterium
GTCGCCGCCTCATGAGCATCAAGCCCGACAAGTGGATTCGCCGGATGGCGCTCGAGAAGAAGATGATCGAGCCGTTCGAGCCGACGCTGGTGCGGACGATCAACGGACACAAGGCGGTGAGCTTCGGCACCTCGAGCTACGGCTACGACGTGCGCTGCGCGGCCGAATTCAAGATCTTCACCAACATCAACTCGACGATCGTGGACCCGAAAGACTTCGACCACGGCTCGTTCGTCGATTTCGACGGCCCGGTCTGCATCATCCCGCCGAACTCGTTCGCGCTGGCGCGCACCGTCGAGTATTTCCGCATCCCGCGCAGCGTGCTGACCGTGTGCCTCGGCAAGTCGACGTACGCGCGCTGCGGGATCATCGTCAACGTGACGCCGCTCGAGCCCGAGTGGGAAGGGCACGTGACGCTCGAATTCTCGAACACGACGACGCTGCCCGCGAAGATCTACGCCAACGAGGGCGTGGCGCAGATGCTGTTCTTCGAGTCGGATGAAGTCTGCGAGACCTCGTACAAGGATCGCGGCGGCAAATACCAGGGGCAGCGCGGCGTCACGTTGCCGAAGGCGTAGGCTGCGACGGAAGGGGAGGAAGGCCAGGAAGGCCAGGAAGGGGAGGAAGGCCCCCTGCAACTCAGACTAACTTCTTCTTACCCTTCTTGGCCTTCCGGGCCCTTCCGCTCCCCTATCCCCTTTTGAGCTTCACCAGTTTCATCTGCACTTCGGGGTTGCCCTTCCGGTACTGGATCGCCTGCACCGGCACATAGCCCAGCGACGCCGCGTGCCACGTCTTCGTGACGCGGTTCGAACCGGTGCGCTGACTCGCCCAGACCTCGGCTTCGACCTGGCCGTACGGCGTCATGACCTGCTGGGTGCCTTCCGGCCAGTAACGGTATTCGCGCAGCTTGCCGCCGGTGATGATCTTGAAGCCCTGCGGCTTCCGGCCGGCCAGCAGTTCCAGGATCATTGCGGCCTGCACCGACGACGTATCGTGCGTCCCGGGCGTGATCGCCAGCGCTACCGGCTTGCCCTCGACGCTGCCGGTCACCGTCAGCTCATTCCAGTCGTAGACCAGCCGGACGTCCTTGGCAGCGTTGGCCGAACCGTCGTCGAAGTTGAATGACAGCGGGCGAATTCCGGCCGCGTTCACCTGGATCACGCTCAGTTCGTGCGCCTGCGAACTGATCGCGATACGGGCGAGCAGGGTCGGGAACACGCGCGTTTCGTACTGCCATTGACCGGGCGCGGTGCCGCGCTTGAAGTTCGATTCGATCTCGCCGCCGTTCAGGCCGCGGTAGCTGACCTGGTAGCGGGCGGCGTACGGCTGCAGGCTGGACAGGGCAGTCGCCGGATCGCCGAGGGCGGCGCCTGGCGCGGCGAACAGCCACGCGCCCGCCACCACGGCAACCCGGACGCACCAATTCGAAACCTGCCTCATCACGCACCTTCCTTCGTATCGTTGCCTTGCACCACCGGTGCCTCCAGCCTGGCGCCATCGAGCCAGGCCGCCCCGTCGCGGAAGGCGAGGCGACCCGCCGCAAACCAGCCGATGCAGCGCGGGTAGATCACGTGCTCTTCGTGCAGGACGCGCGCGGCGAGCGACTCCGCGTCGTCACCCGGCAATACCGGGACCCTGGCCTGTAAGACCACCGGGCCGCCGTCGAGTTCGGGGGTCACGAAATGCACGCTGGCCCCGTGCTCGCGATCGCCGGCCTCGAGCGCGCGGCGGTGCGTGTGCAGGCCGGGGTATTGCGGCAGCAGGGAAGGGTGGATGTTGAGCATGCGGCCCGCGAAACGCAGCACGAACTCGTCGCTCAGGATGCGCATGAAGCCGGCGAGCACAACCAGCTGCGGCGCATGCGATTCCACGATGTCGCCGAGGGCGCGGCCGTACGCCTCGCGATCGGCGAAGTCGCGCGGCGAGAGCACGGAGGTGGCGATGCCCCGTTCACGGGCCCATTCGAGCGCGCCGGCATCCGCACGGTCGCTGACGACGGCCTCGATGCGCACGGGTAGTTCGCCCGCATCGGCGCGGGCCGCGATGGCCTTGAGGTTGCTGCCGCGCCCCGACACCAGCACGACGACGCGCAGCGGCGGGGTTGGGGCCGTCATTCGACGATGACGACCTCGCGGCTGCCGGAACGGACCTCGCCGATCACGGCTGCCGTTTCGCCACAGGCGCGCAGGATACCGAGCGCGCGCTCGGCTTCGCCCGCGGGCACGCAGATCGTCATGCCCAGTCCGCAATTGAAGGTGCGATACATCTCGTCGCGCGCGACGTTGCCGACGCGCTGCAGCCAGTCGAAGACGACGGGTCGCGGCCACAGCCTGGCATCGATCACGGCCTCGAGCCCGGGTGGCAGCACGCGCGGAATATTGCCGGTCGGACCGCCGCCGGTGATGTGCGCGATGCTGTGCACCGGCACCGACTGCTGCAGCAGCTGCAGCACCGACTTCACGTAGATGCGCGTGGGTTCGAGCAGCAGGTCGTACAGCGGCTTGCCGTCGATCTGCGTCGCGGGACCGGCGCCGCTCAGCGCGAGCAGTCGCCGGATCAACGAATAGCCATTCGAGTGCGGGCCGGAGGAGGCGAGGCCGATGATCGCGTCGCCGGCACGCGTCCGGGTGCCGTCGATGATCTGGTCCTTCTCGACGAGACCGACGCAGAAG
>JBAVJR010000155.1:0-1816 GCA_049687855.1 Steroidobacteraceae bacterium
ATCCTGCTGTTCGACATTGCGCGGCCCGAGCTGACCGCAGACGAGAACCGCTGGGTCGCGACGCTGCTGGAAGGCATCGACGCATTCTCCGGGCAGAAGCCCGGATGGGACATCTAGGTCCCGCACCCGATGCTCTACCTCGTCGACGCCAGCGTCTTCATTTTCCGCGCGTGGTTCTCGGTGCCCGTGGACGTCGCCGATCGCGACGGCAATCCCGTCAATGCCGTGCTCGGCTTCGCGCGCTTCCTCGCCGAACTGCTCGAGAAGGAATCTCCGCGGCACATCGCCGTCGCGTTCGACGAAAGCCTGGAGCAGGGGTATCGCAACGAGATCTATCCGCCCTACAAGGCCAACCGCGAGCCCGCGCCCGTCGAGCTGAAGCGGCAATTCGCGCTGTGCCAGGATCTCTGCGCCGCGCTTGGCGTGGCGCGCTACAGCAGCTCGCGCTACGAGGCCGACGACATCATCGGGACGCTGGCGACGCGTGCGCGGGCGGCGGGCCTGCCGGTCACGATCGTGAGCCGCGACAAGGACCTGACGCAGCTGCTGTCGTCAGTCGACGTTTACTGGGACGCGGTGGCTGACGTCCGCTACGGGTACGACGACATTGCCGAGCGATTCGGCGTCGTCCCGGAGCGCATGGCGGACTTCCTCGCGCTGATGGGCGATGCGGTCGACAACATTCCAGGCGTACCGGGCGTGGGTCGCAAGACGGCGCAAACGCTGCTCAAGCATTTCCACACGCTCGAGGGCGTGCTCGACAGCATCGACCAGGTCGGCAAGCTCAAATTCCGCAACGCCACGTTCGTCGCCGAAAGCCTGCGCGAACATCGCGAGACGGCGCTGCTGTCGCGGCGGCTGACGTCGATCGCTTGCGACATGCCGCTGCCGATCAGCCGCATGAGCGAGTTGCGGCTCCTGCCGCCGGACCTCGCCACGCTCGATACCTTCTGCGAAACGCAGAACTTCGGACGGTTGCTGCGCGACCAGGCGCGACGCCTGCATTCACGGCACGCAGCCTGAGTCGCCGCCCGATGACGCGAGGGTGCCCATGACCGCCGGCGTCGCGATCTCCACCTGGCTGTCTCGCAACGCCGGGCGCCCGTTTGCCGCGCTGCCTGCAACCGAGGTCGCCGGCGGCAGCATTCATCGCTGCGTGCGCTGGCACGGTGAGGGCGGCGACGCGTTCGTCAAAGTTGCAGGGGCGGACACGCTGTCTGCGTTCGAAGCGGAGGCGGAAGGATTGCAGGCGCTGGCCGCAGCCGGCGCCTTGCGCGTGCCCGCGCTGCTGGCGGTGGGCGAAGCTGGCGGTCACGCGCTGCTTGCGCTCGAATGGCTGGAGCTCGAGCCAGTGGCCGGGAGCGACGGGGAACTGCAGGCACAGCTCGGTGAGCGGCTTGCGATGCAGCACCGGGTGACGGCGCCGCGTTTCGGCTGGCACCGCGACAACACCATCGGCGCAACCCCGCAACAGAACGCATGGGACGACGACTGGGTACGGTTCTTGCGCGAGCGGCGGCTGGGCGCGCAGCTCGATCTCGCGGCCCGCAACGGACTCGAGTCCCGCATCGTCGACCGGGGCCGTGACCTGGGTGATCGCTGCGGCGCGTTCTACTCGAGCCACCGCCCGGTCCCGTCGCTGCTGCACGGCGACCTGTGGGGCGGCAACTGGGGCGTGGTCTCGGGCGTGCGGGAGCCTGCGATCTTCGATCCCGCGGTGTATTACGGCGATCGCGAGACCGACATCGCCATGACGCGATTGTTCGGCGGCTTCGGTCCGCGGTTTTATGCGGCCTACCAGGCCGCATGGCCACTC
>JBAVJR010000156.1:0-14912 GCA_049687855.1 Steroidobacteraceae bacterium
TGTCTGCCTTTCCAAGCTCGGGGAAAGGCACCGGATCGACCGCCTGCAACCCGAGCGTGCCCGCCTTTCCAAGCTCGGGGAACGGTCCCGGATCGGTGGCTTGCAACCAGCACATGGCTGCCTTTCCGCTCGCCGGAAGAAGGCAGGAGCTGCGCCCGACTCTCGCCTCGCCTGGCCGGGCTCAGCCGATCAGGTAAGCGAACAGGAAGATCCCGAGCATCGTGAACACGAGCGCGAGTTTCGCGAGCGTGCCGAACAGCAGGCCCATCCACGTCGCGAGACCCGCCTGCGTGGCCTTGCGCCACTCGCCATGCGAGAGCATCTCGCCGGCGACCGCGCCGACGAACGGCCCGAGAACCAGGCCCGGGATGCCGAGGAACAGGCCTCCCAGCGCACCGAGCGCGGCGCCCGCGATGGCGAGCCGGGAGGCCCCCACGCGCTTCGCGCCCATGGCCGTGGCGGCGAAATCGATGGCGAACGAGGCGACCGTCAGCACGCCGAGCAGCGTGAGCGTGATCCCGCCGACACGTTGAAAGTCGTCGGCCCAGGCCGCGACCACGAGCCCGCCGAACACGAGCGGCACGCCTGGCAACGCCGGTAACACGGCGCCCGCCAGCCCGCCGAGCACCATGAGCAAGGCGAGGACCCACATCCACACGTTGTTCCCTTCCATGAGCCAATCATGCACATTGCCGGCGCGTTAGTCACAGGATCGCCCTCCGCTTGAGCTTTTCGCTGCCCGCCACCCCGATCCTCGACGCGCTGCCCGCATTGCGAGCGGCCTTGCGGGCGTATCGCAACGCGGTGCTCGAGGCACCGCCGGGTGCGGGCAAGAGCACGGTGGTCCCGCTCGCGCTGCTGGATGAGCCCTGGCTCGGCGCGGGCCAGCGCATCGTCATGCTGCAGCCGCGCCGGATTGCAGCGCGCGCCGTGGCGCGCAGGCTCTCGCAGCTTGCCGGCTCGGAGCCCGGGCAGCTCGTGGGCTACCGAACCCGGCTCGAAACCCGCGTCAGCGCTGCGACGCGCATCGAGGTCGTGACGGAGGGCATCCTGGCGCGCCGATTGCAAAACGATCCTGCGCTCGAGGACGTCGGGTGCGTGATCTTCGACGAGTTCCATGAGCGCAACCTGCAGTCGGACCTCGGCCTCGCGCTGGCCCTCGATGCGCAGCGCCACCTGCGCGAAGACCTGCGCTTGCTCGTGATGTCGGCGACCCTGGACGGCGCTGCGGTGGCGGCGGTGCTCGGCAACGCAGGTTCCGTACGATGCGAAGGACGCGCCTTCGAGGTCGCTACGCATTACACGACGCCGGCGCCGGCCGGCGTCAACCGCTGGCCCGAACCCATCGAGCAGCGAGCTGCTCGCGTCGTCCTGCGCGCGCTCGAGTCCGATCCCGGCGACGTGCTCGTCTTTCTGCCGGGCGCCGCGGAAATCCGGCGCTGCTGCGACGCCATCGCTGCTGGAGCGAACGATCCGTCGCTGCAGGTCTTGCCGCTGTATGGCGATCTCGACGCTGCGGCACAGGATGCCGCGCTGCGTCCTGCGCCAGCGGGGCGCCGCAAAGTCGTCGTCGCCACGAACCTCGCCGAAACCAGCCTCACCATCGAAGGCGTGCGCGTCGTCGTCGATGCAGGGCTCGAGCGCCGGCAACGTTTCGATCCCAACAGCGGCATGAGCCGCCTCGAGGCCGTTGCGATTTCCTGCGCCTCGGCCGATCAGCGTCGCGGTCGAGCAGGGCGAACCGCTCCGGGCGTGTGCTATCGGCTGTGGTCCGAGTCCGCGCACGCCTCGCTGTCGGCGCAGGCCGCTCCGGAGATCCTCGAGGCCGATCTCGCGCCCCTCGCACTCGAACTTGCATGCTGGGGGGCGACCGATCCGCACGCCTTGGCCTGGCTCGACCCACCACCGCTCGCGACGCTGACGCAGGCAAGAGACTTGCTGCGTCGGCTCGAAGCAGTCGACGAACACGGACAGGCCACGGCGATCGGACGTCGCATGGCCCGCCTCGGCACGCACCCGCGGCTCGCACACATGATCGAACGCGGCGCGGCGCTGGGCCTGGCCGATCTCGCCTGCGACATCGCGGGGCTCGTCAGCGAGCGCGATCCGCTGCGTGCGCAGGGCGTGCAGCGCGATCCGGACCTGCGTCATCGAGTGGATGTCCTGCGCGGCGCTCCGGCACCCGCGGGTTTCGCAGTCGATAGCCGGGCGCTGCAACAGGTGCGACGTGCCAGTGAACTGATTGCCCGGCGCATCAGCCGCGACGGCTCGGCGCGCATCCTGGGTCAGCCGCAAATCGCGCGCGACCAGGCCGTCGGTCTACTGCTGGCATTCGCCTACCCCGACCGCATCGGCATGGCGCGGGGCGGCGAGGGCGGACGGTACCTGTTGAGCCAGGGCCGCGGGGCGGCGCTGCCGGGACCTTCGGCGCTGGCACGCAGTGAATTCATCGTCGCTGCCGAGATCGACGCCGGCGAGCGCGAAGCGAAGCTGTACCTCGCGGCGCCGCTCGAGCGCGCGCTGCTCGAACAGCATTTCGGGTCGCTCGTCACGGAGCAGGATGAAGTGGCCTGGGATACGCGGACGGGTGCCGTCATGGCGCGTCGGGTAAAGCGCCTGGGTGCGCTGGTGCTCGAAGAACGGCCACTGCGCGGCGGGATCGAAGCCGAGACGCGCGCGGCAATGCTCGCGGGCATTCGCGAACTCGGGCTCGACTGTTTGCCGTGGACGAAGGATCTGCAGCAATGGCGAGCGCGGGTCGCCTTGGTACGCGACAGCGCGACGACGCCGGAGCAGGCCGCCGAATGGCCCGACGTGTCGGACGCCGCGTTACTTGCGACGCTCGAGGACTGGCTCGCGCCGTGGCTCGATGGCGTCACTCGCCGCGATCACCTTGCGCGCGTCGATCTGCGCGGGGCGCTGCACGGCCTGCTCGACTGGAACGCGCAGCGCCGGCTCGACGAATGGGCGCCCACGCACCTGACCGTGCCCAGCGGTTCACGGATTGCCCTGGATTACTCCGGTGCGGCGCCGGCCCTGGCCGTCCGGTTGCAGGAGGTGTTCGGCTGGATGGAATCACCGCGGGTCGCGGGCGGTCGCGTACCGGTCACGCTCGAACTGCTGTCGCCTGCGCGGCGCCCGGTGCAAGTCACCCGCGATCTCGCGAGTTTCTGGGCCCGGGGCTACATCGACGTGAAGAAGGAGCTGAAGGGTCGCTATCCAAGGCACTACTGGCCGGACGATCCGTACGCGGCGACACCCACGCGCAAAGTCCGGCCTCCCGGTGAGTGAGCAGGTTCGATGAGCCAGGGTCGCCAACGACATTTCTCGCTGCCGCAAGCCCTGGCAGTGCTGGCGCTGCTGGCGAGCGGGTGCGCCCCGTTCCGCCCGGGCATGCCGTCCGGCCCCTGGGCCGGCGAGGAATCACCGGCATCGCAGCAGGGCGTCGGCACGGTGATCGCGCAGCAGGCACTCGCGCAGCTGGGCACGCCGTATCGTTACGGTGGCGCAGATCCCGCTCAAGGCTTCGACTGCAGCGGCCTCGTCAGTTACGCGCACTCACGCGAGGGCATCAGCGTGCCGCGCACGGCCGCGGCGCAATTCGCCGCTGCGCGCCGGGTGGATCCTGCCGCGCTGCGTGCGGGCGACCTGGTCTTCTTCCGGCTCGTCCCGGTCAGCCGCGAGGTGACGCACGTCGGCATCTACACCGGCCAGCGACGCTTCGTGCACGCGCCACAGACAGGCAGGACCGTGGGCGAAGCGAGCCTCGATGATCCGTACTACCGCGAGCGCTTCGCAGGTGCTGGGCGGCTGTATCCGGACGGGCCCGGCGCGGGTCCGCGCCTCGAATCCTCGCCTCGTTGAAGTCGCCGCCGCTCAGGCGTAGTGCGCGCGGCACTCGGCCTCGCGACCGCGTACGACGCGCTTGCCGGCGAGCGGTCCGTGCGTTTCGGTGACCACGGTGTGCTGGCCCTCGGAGCTCTCCGAGTCGTAATGGAAAATCCTCACCCAGTCGCGAGTACGCTTCAGTTGGTGCGCCAGGGCGGTGTTCGAATAGAGTGCCGTGAACTGCCAACCATCGCGCTCCGCATGCAGCACGGGCAGCCACTCTTCGTGCGCCGGATTGAAGCGAATCGGGGCGATCGTCGGCAGCGTGCCGGCAGTCGCCTGCTCGCGGTATTGCCGGTCGATCGCCAGCAAGGCCCCGACCGAGGGCACGGGTCCCGTGGCGGCGGGCGGCGCGGAACCGGCGTCACGACCGCGCACCAGCATCGCGCGCAGGTTGGCGCGGATCGCTGCGGCGCGGCGTGGGCCGACGCCCGGCACGTTCTCGAGCCGGCCGTCATGCGCGGCCAGTTCGAGTCCTTCGAGCGTATCGACGTGCAGTTCTTCGTGGATGCGTTCGGCGAGGCGATGTCCCAGGCCAGGCACCACGGTGAATAGCGCTACCGGATCCGCGGTGCCGCGCAGCCGCTCGAGCTGCGACCAGTGCCCGGTGCGGACCATTTCGATGATCGCCGTCGCGATGCCTCTGCCGACGTGCGGCAGGCGATCGAGGCCTGCGACGCCTTCGCGATCGACCAGCACGACGATTTCCGCGGCAGGCAGGCGGCCGATCGTGTCGGCGGCCTTGCGGTAGGCGGCAACCCGATAGGGATTGGCTCCCTGCGCGTGCAACAGGTCCGCGGCTTCACGCAGGCGGTCGGCAAAATCGAGCGCATGCGAACCGGATGCCGGCGAGACCGCAGTCTTGACCGCGGCCTCCGCCTCTGCTGCCGTGATTCGTTCCATCTCCCGTTCGTCGCGCCCGCGGGGGCGACCTGGATAGCGAACTGAATGCTCGCGCCGATTGCGAGCCACGACCATTCGGGTTTTACGAGAGGCACGACAAACCGACTATCATCGGCTGGACCGATTCCGGGAACGCAGGGGAGCAGATCGTGCGCGCAGTGCTGCGCTGGCTGGGCCGGACCGCGGGCTCGTTGCTGACAGCGTTGCTGCTCGTCGGCCTCGGGTTCTACCTGCATTTCCTGTGGGCCGGGCCCGAGCTGAAGCCCTGGCACCGCGTGCGTCACGCGGCCGAATTCACTGCAGCCGATTACGCCGCAGGCCGGGTCACGACGCTTGCGCAATACCGTGAACGCGAGCAGCCGCTTCTGGACCAAGTCCGGGCTGACATCACGCGGCACCTAGGCGCCGCCGACCGGCTGCCCTACAACCGGTTCAATCCGGGCAGTCTCAGCGACCCCGGCGTCTGGGCGTTCAACTGGAATCGCACGTTCGTCCTGCAGCCGGAAGGCGCGGCCATCGGCGGCGTGCTGTTGCTGCACGGCCTGACGGACTCCCCCTACAGCCTGCGCAGCATCGGCCTGGCGCTGGCAGCGCGCGGCTATCGCGTCGTCGGACTGCGCCTGCCGGGGCACGGCACGTCGCCGTCGGGGTTGCTGACTTTCGAAGTGGAAGACCTCGAGGCAGCGACGCGGCTCGCGATGCGTGACCTGCGAGCCTCGCTGGGCGGGTCCCGGCCCATCCACATGATCGGTTACTCCAACGGTGCCGCGTTGGCCGTCAGCTACGCACTCGACGCGAGGACGGACGCCAGCCTGCCGCGACCCGCGGGGCTGGTGCTGATCTCGCCCGCAATCGGCATCAGCAGGCTCGCCGCCATTGGCCGCATCCGTACCGGGTTGTCGGACCTGCAGGGCTTCGGACGCGCCGCGTGGCAGCTCATCGAATCCGAAGTCGACCCGTACAAGTACCAGTCGTTCAGCTTTCACGCCGCGGGAGAGACGCAGCGACTCACGAGCCGCCTCGCCAGGCGCATCGCCGCGATCGCAAGCCAAGGTCCGGTGCGCGGCATGCCGCCGATCCTCGCCTTCGTTTCGACCGTCGATTCGACCGTGCAGGCACCCGCGGTCATCGATTCGCTGCTCGGTCGGCTCGAGCCCGACGGCCACGAACTCGTGGTCTTCGACGTGAACCGGCTCGCGGTCGTGCAACCGATGCTGATCGCGGACCCGGCGCCGCTCACACGGCAGTTGCTGGCGCAGGCGCATCGCCCGTTTGCGCTGACGCTGGTCACGAACGCATCTGCCGCTACGCTGCAGGTTGCGGAGCGGCGGTCGCCCGCGCTCGGAGCGCCAGCGACCGAACGACCGCTCGGCCTGTCCTGGCCGCGCAACGTCTTCTCGCTGTCGCACGTGGCGCTGCCGTTCCCTCCCGACGATCCGCTGTACGGTTACGCCGCGCCGGTGTCGAGCCGCCACGTGCAACTGGGCAGGATCGAGATCCGCGGCGAAAACGGCGTGCTGAACGTCCCGAACTGGATGCTGACCCGGCAGCGCAGCAATCCGTTCCATTCCTACCTCGTCGAGCGGATCGCGTCCTTCACGGCGGGCGCGCCTTAGGAGCAGGCCGGGTCGTCTGGTAGGATTCGTGCAGCCGCGCAGGGGTGGGACGCGCGGCCCAGGACGAAGAAGCAAAGGGGATCCGACCATGGCCGAAACGCCTGCCGCTGGCAGCCAACCGACGACGCCCGCGCCGTCGCTGAAGCCGCCGCGCCGCAGCTTCAAGTCGTTCTTCTGGGGCAGCCTGGTCGGTGCGCTGATCCTGGTCGGGCTCTACACGATGTTCATGCTGTGGTGGAGCTACTCCGAAGGCGAACGCGCCGGAGTGCTGCAGAAATTCTCCAAGCGCGGCTGGATCTGCAAGACGTACGAAGGCGAAGTCGCGCAGTACGTGGTGGGTGGCGTGGCGCCGCAGATCTGGTATTTCAGCGTCCGCGACGACGCCGTTGCCGAGCAATTGCACAAGACCGTCGGCCAGCAGGTGCGGATGCACTACGAAGAGCATCGTGGCTTGCCGACCACGTGCTTCGGCGAAACCGATTATTTCGTCGACCGCTTCGAGATCATCGGCGCGCCTGAACCGGTCAAGCCGACTTCGGGTCTGAGCGTCGAACCCGCGGCAGCACCCGCACCGGCACAGCCTGCCGCGCCCACGCAGCCCTGACGGTCAGTTGCCGGGGTGTCGGCCGGCGGCCGCTCGCGACGCAGCTGGCGCAGGTCCGGATTCGCGCTCTTCGAAGTCGAGGCAGACGACCCGGCCGCCTATTTCCGCCAGCCCGAACTTGGCCGGAATCGGGCCGCGCCCACGACCGCGATGGTCAGGCCGTCCATTGGCAAGCTGCGGTTCGGTCCGGTCGCCATCTGCGGTTATCGTCCGGGCGATCCCTGCGGTCGATCAACGAACTTCGTCCACCTTGACCCATGCCGAATACTGCGTCAGATCCGAACGTGTCCCCCAGGTGATGAGCCCGCTGCTGGAGCCGCCGGAACTATCGGCAGAGCCGCCGATCTGCAGCCACTCGCCGAGTCTTCCGGTCACCGTCGTATTGACGCTGCCGGTCGTTACCGGCGCGTCATGGCCTGCACTGGCCAGACTCTGCTGACGCGACGAAATCTCGAGCGTCACGCGGTCACCGTTGACGCGCGGCGTCGCGTAAAAGCCGGTCTGCACGTCGCGGAACCCGGTCGACTGCGACACGACCGGCGGGTAGTACACGCCACCTGTGACCGTCATGGACGTGAACGGGCGCGACTGCCCGAGCGACACGTAGGTCTCATGGCCCTCGAGGGCCTGCACGCTCGCGACGTTGCGGATGTCGTCGCCCGCCGTGCTGTGGCGGACGACGACCTGTCCGCCGGCGCTGGTCGCGGGCGGGCGGTTGACGCCGATCTGCACGTCGCCCGACCCGACCGTGCCGGAGCCGCGTACCGACGTGCCGCTGCCCCGCGCGCTGGTGGCCTGGCCGACCGTGATCAGCAGTTGCCGCGGTGCGCGATCGAGCCTCGCGACGGCTTCACGCAGTTGACTGAGCGTCGCCGCATCCGTGCGCACGAGCAGCACGTTGCCGGTGCCGGTGATGGCCGACCCCTGCGGCACGAGCGGCTGCAGGATCGGCAGCAGGTCTTCCGCCGTGCGGTGGCGCAGTGGAATCGTCTCGAGCGGCTCTGCCTGCACGACCGGCGCGACGACCAGCATGAGGTTCAGGCAGCCGGCACACAGTGCCAGCTGGACGACGACAGATCGCGCCGCGTGTCTCATGCGAGTGCCTGCTCAATGGTGGTGACGAGCAGGTCCATGCCCGCCGGCTCCTGATCGTGCCGACAGACGAAGCGCTGGTGAGGGCCGAGCTTGTAGTACCGGAACGGGCCGCGATCGAGCGCAGCGACCGCCGCCCCGGGCAGTCGTGCGAACAGCATGTTGATATCGACCTTGCCGACCAGTTCGACGCCCCGGATGGCCTGCAACCGCCGGGCCAGCCGGGCCGCGTTCGCATTGGACTGGCGCGCTCGCTCGAGCCAGCGCTCGTCGGCGAGGTAGCGCTCCAGCTGGGCAGACAGGAAGCGCGCCTTCGACACGACCTGGCCGCCACGTTTCATCAGGAACGGTAACCGCGCAGCCACTGCGGGATCGAACACCAGCACGGCCTCGGCGTTCATCGCGCCGTTCTTGGTCGCCCCGAACGACACGACGTCGATGCCGGCACGCCACGTCATCTCGGCCGGACTGCACCCGAGTGCGGCGATGGCATTGGCGAAGCGCGCGCCGTCGAGATGCACCAGCAGTCCGTGACGATGCGCGACTTCGCCGAGTTCCCGCAGCTCCGCGATCGAGTACAGCGTGCCGAAATCCGTCGGTTGCGTCAGGTTGAGCGCGAAGGGCTGCACGCGCGTCGCGTCGCCACGGCCCGCCAGCGCGAGCGCTGCATCCAGCGCAGCCGCATGCAGCTTGTAGCTGTCGCCGGCGAGCCCTGCGAGTTTCGCGCCGGTGAACAGTTCAGGAGCGCCGCACTCGTAGACGTTGATGTGCGCCGTCTCGTGGCAGTAGATCGCGCCGTACGGATTCGCCAATGCGGCCAGTGCGACGGCGTTGGCGCCCGTGCCGGTCGCCACCGGGAACGCCACCAGCCCGTCGTGCTCGAACACGCGGCGAAACCGGGCGGTCATCGCGTGCGTGAAGTCGTCGTCGCCGTACGGAGCGGCCGTGCCGCGGTTTGCGGCCACCAGGGCTTCGAGCAACTCGGGCGCGACGCCACCGACGTTGTCGCTGCGGAAATCGTAAACTTCGCCGCTCATTGGACGCGTGAATGGACCTGTGACCGTGCACATCCTACTTGAGACCGGGCGGCTGCGGCTGCGGCGATTCAGTCCCGCTGACGCCGACCTGCTGGTGGCACTGGATGCGGATCCGGAAGTGATGCGCTACATCACCTACGGCCAGCCGACGCCGCGTTCGGCTTATGTCGAAACCTACCTGCCGCGGTGGTTCGCCATGTACGAGGCGCAGCCGGGACTGGGGTATTTCGCTGCCGAACGCCGTGACACGGGCGAGTTCCTGGGATGGTTCCACCTGCGCGACGATCGTATCGAGCCGGAGTACGTCGAACTGGGCTACCGCTTCCGGCGCTCAGCCTGGGGCTGCGGGTATGCAACCGAGGGCGCCCGCGCAATGCTCACGCACGGATTCGACGGACTGGGAATCGAGCGGATTTCGGCCCGCACGCTGCTCGGCAACCGCGCCTCGCAGCGCGTGATGGAAAAGTGCGGGCTGCGGCACGTCGGCGCATTCGTCTACGCCCAGGACGTCATCGATGGCCGCAGCGAGGCAGAGCGTGCGGCGGTGAAATACGCGATCACGCGGCCCGAGTGGGACGAGCTTTCGCGGTGAGGAATTTCTCGCAGCTGGCGCGGCTCGCGTCCTGCTCCGGCAGCTTGCGGCAGATCTCGCCCGTGCGCGCGCGCAGGGTAGCGACCACCCTGGCCGCGTCGCCGGTCCGGCCCCATTCCAGCAGCTTCGCGTCGAGTTGCTCGAGCCGCATGCGCGTGCGCTGGTAGAACGCGTCCGGCGTCCCGTCGAGTTCGCCGAGCACCGAGAGCCCCGCCCGCTCGATGCCCTGCACGTCCTCGGGCGTCATCTCCAGCATGCCCACGAGGTAGTTGTAACCCCACTGGAAGCGCGTGGCTGGCCCCTTTGCGCCAGCGTAAGCACGCGCCAGCCAGTCCACGGCTTCCTGCTTGCGGCCCGCCTTCTCGGCGAGGTCGGCCAGGTCGAGCATGAAGTAGTAGGGCGCCCGGGACTTCTCGAGTTCGGCGGTCAACAGCGCGTTGGCCTCCGCGTCGAGGCCCGCTTCCCAGTACAGGTTGGCGGCTGCATTGATCGCCGCCTGCCGCGCGTAACCCGCCGGCGTGGCGGCATCCACGCGCGCGACGGCCTGGCGTGCCGCATCGAGCAGCGCCGGCGGCAGCGGCGCGTCCGGAGCGTCGAGCATGGCGAGCATCACGCGCGCGCGAACGCGCAGCAGTTCTTCCGGCGCCGACAGCGGCTTGGCTTCGCCGCCGAGCTGCCCGAGCGCGTCGCTCCACGCGCGCGTGAGCTGGGTGCGCTCTGGGGTGTTGGCACTCGAGAGCACGCCGATCACGTCCTCGGGGCCATACAGCAGGTTGTCGACGTTTGCCGCCTGGACCGCCGGCGACGGCAGCACGCCCAGCAGTCTGCGGCGAGCATCGGCGCGCTCGAGCCCATCGAGGGCCGGCTTGCCGGGTTCCGACGCAGCGGCAGCGGCACCGAGGTACTTGAAGAAGAATCGCGCGCATTCCGCCGGCAGTTCGGCGGGGCAGCGATTCGCGAGCGCGCGGAAGGTGGCCGGCTGCCGGCCGGGGGGCAGCACGTGGCCGGCGTCAGTGCTCCAGGAGTAATACGCGAGCAGCTTCCAGTCGTTCGACGTGACCGCTCCGCCGCTGCCCGCGGCTGCAAGGATGTCGCTCACGGGACGCGCGCCGGCGAGCGCGACGTCGAGAATCCTGGCGTAGCGCGCGACGTCGACGCCGCCCGGCAGGCGCGTGATTTCCGTCCCGTCCGGCTTGAACAGGATCATCGTCGGGTAGCCGATCACGCCGAAGCGCTCGCCGTGCTTCTGCGCACCGGGCGTGTCTCCGTCGAGGTAGACGGGCACGAACAGGCGCGAGCGGTCCTGGAACTCGCGCTTGCTGAAGATCGTCGTCTTGATCTGTGCGCAGGGCGGGCACCACTCGGCACCCCAGTACAGGAACACCGGTTTGCCGGCCGCCTTGGCGGCCGCAAACGCCGCGTCGACGTCGCCGCCGAACCAGTCGATGCCCGGCGGCAGGTGGTTCTCGCCGTCGCCTGCCTGCGCGGCGGTCGCTGCAGCGGCCGACTTCGGCTCGGGCGGTGGGGGCCGCTCGTCCTTGCGCTGGTCGCAGCCGGCCACCAGGAGTGCGGCGACAAGGGCTCCGAAGACGGCTGGTTGCAGCTTCATTGCAGGCATTTCGCGCGGGCGCGGCGAGGTTCGGGACGCGCAGGATACGCCGTGTCCCCGGGACGCCGCAAAGAGCCGTCGTCGTGCTTGGCGAGGACATCGCGGCACTCGCGGGCCTGGTGATCGCGTTCGTGTTCGTGATGCTGGCGCTGGTCACCGGCGACACGCGCTGGGACGCGGCCGGCTCGATCGTCATCGGCACTATGCTGATCATCGTTGCGGCCTTCATCGCCGTGCGCATCCAGTCGCTGCTGATCGGCAAGTCCGCGGAGCCGCGGCTCGCACAGAACATCCGCGGCATCATCAACCGCGACCCGGCGATCGAGGAACTGCTGAACACGATCACGCTGCAGATGGGGCCGAAGGTCGTGCTGGCCGCGAAGGTGAAGATGCGGGCAGGCCTGTCGATCGAAGAGGCCGTAGCTCACCTGAACGAGCTTGAAGTCGAGATCAAGCAGCTGCACCCGGAGGTCGGCTGGTGCTTCGTCGAGCCCGACGTCACCGACTGATCGCGGCCACGCCAGTCGCTCATGTCATTCTGCGTTTCGTTCATGCGTCACGTTCCAGCACGATCTCGCCACCGTGCACGACCATGCTGCACGGATTGAAGCCGATCCAGGAGCCGAGTTCGTCTGGCGTATCGATCGACCAGGCCGCGAAGTCCGCCCGGAAACCCGGCGCGACCTGGCCGAGCCGGGCGCCCAGCCCGAGCGCGCGGGCCGCATGGCGCGTGACGCCGTCGAGCACCTCGCCGCTCGTCATGCCGAACAGCCGGCGCGCCATGTTCATCGCGGTCTGCAGCGACGCGCCGGGCGCCGAGCCGGGATTCGCATCGGTCGCGACGGCCATGGGCACGCCGTGCGCGCGGAACAGGTCGAGCGGCGGCGGGCGTGGGTCGGCCAGGACGTAATACGCGACGGGCAGCAGCACCGCCACGGTGCCGGCCCGCGCCAGTGCGATCGCGTCGTCAGCCGTCGCGTATTCGAGATGATCGCAGGCGAGCGCACCGTGACGGGCAGCCATGCGACTGCCGCCGATGTTGCTGAGCTGCTCGGTATGCAGCCGCACCGGCCAGCCGTGCGTCTTCGCGGCGGCAAACAGCCGGTCGCACTGCGTCGCGCTGAACGCGATGCTTTCGCAGTAGGCATCCACCATGTCCACCAGTGGCGCCCGCCGCTCCGGCGCGAGCGGGTCGGGGCGAGAGCCGCTTTCCTGCGCGAAGCGCGGCAGCCACTCGCGACAGACCAGGTCGATGTAGTCGTCCTCGCGTCCCGTGAATTCAGGCGGTGCCGCGTGGGCCGCGAGCAACGAAGTCACGACGGTTACCGGCAACCGTTGCTCCAGCACGCGGGCCGCGAGCAGCATGCGACGCTCAGACTCGAAATCGAGGCCGTACCCCGACTTGATCTCGACCGTCGTCACGCCTTCCTGCAGCAGCGCACGCAGGCGCGGCTCGCTGCGACGCGCGAGTTCATCGACACTGGCGGTGCGAGTGGCGCGCACGGTGTTCAGGATGCCGCCGCCCTCGCGCGCGATGTCGGCGTAGCTCGTGCCCGCGGTGCGGCGCGCGAATTCCGCGGCGCGCTGGCCGCCGAAGACGAGGTGAGTGTGGCAGTCGATGAGCCCGGGCGTCAGCCAGCGACCCGCGAGCTCGACCGTGCGGTCGGCGGCGATGCCGGCCGGCAGGTCTTTCGCGGCACCGACCCACGTGATCGTGTCGTCCTCGGTGACGACGGCGCCATCGGCGAAGACCCGGCGATCGTCGTCGCAGGTGAGGAGGGAGAGGTTGCGCCAGATGCTGCGCATTTGAGGGGATAGGGGTTAGTCGGAAGGTACGGTGAAACCGGTGACGTCGGTGCCTTCAATCCAGGAACGGGAGGTTCAGGCCGTGCTCGCGCGCGCAAGCAGCCGCGATCTCGTAACCCGCGTCCGCATGACGCATCACGCCGGTTGCGGGGTCATTCCAGAGCACGCGCTCGATGCGTCGTGCCGCGGCGTCCGTGCCGTCGCAACAGATGACTACGCCGGAGTGCTGCGAGTAACCGATGCCGACGCCACCGCCGTGGTGGATCGACACCCACGTCGCGCCGCTCGCCGTATTGAGCAGCGCATTGAGCAGCGGCCAGTCGGCCACGGCGTCGGAGCCGTCCTTCATCGCTTCGGTTTCGCGATTCGGGCTCGCGACCGAGCCGGAGTCGAGGTGGTCGCGCCCGATCACGATCGGCGCCGCGAGTTCGCCGCGCTTTACCATCTCGTTGAACGCCAGGCCGAGACGGTGACGCTGGCCGAGCCCGACCCAGCAGATGCGCGCGGGCAGGCCCTGGAACTGGATGCGGTCGCGCGCCATGTCGAGCCAGCGGTGCAGGTGCGGATCGTCGGGGATCATCTCCTTCACTTTCGCGTCGGTGCGGTGAATGTCCTCGGGATCGCCGGACAGCGCGGCCCAGCGGAACGGGCCGATGCCGCGGCAGAACAGCGGTCGCACGTACGCGGGCACGAAGCCCGGGAAGTCGAACGCGTTCCTGACGCCCTCGTCGAGCGCGACCTGCCGGATGTTATTGCCGTAATCGAAGGTCGGGATGCCGAGCTGCTGGAAATCGAGCATGGCCTGCACGTGTTTCGCCATCGACTTGCGCGCCGCGTTTTCGACCGCCGCAGGGTCGCTGGCGCGCAGCTTGTCCCACTGCTCGACGGTCCAGCCCTCGGGCAGGTAACCGTTGATCGGATCGTGTGCCGACGTCTGGTCGGTGACTGCGTCCGGGCGCACCCCGCGTCGCAACAGCTCGGGCAGCACTTCCGCGGCGTTGCCTAGCAGGCCGACCGAGATCGCCTTGCCCTCGCGCGTCGCACGTGCGATCAGTTCGAGTGCCTCGTCCAGCGTGTCGACGCCAACGTCGAGATACCGCGTCTCGAGCCGCTTCTGGATGCGGTCGCGGCGGCACTCGATCGCGAGCATCGAGGCGCCGGCCATGGTCGCCGCGAGCGGCTGCGCGCCACCCATGCCGCCGAGGCCCGCGGTCAGGATCCACTTGCCGGTCAGGTTGCCGCCGTAGTGCTGGCGGCCCATCTCGACGAAGGTCTCGTACGTGCCTTGCACGATGCCCTGGCTGCCGATGTAGATCCACGAGCCGGCCGTCATCTGGCCGTACATCATGAGCCCCTTGCGATCGAGCTCGTTGAAGTGGTCCCAGGTGGCCCAGCGGCCGACGAGGTTCGAGTTTGCGATCAGGACGCGCGGTGCATCGGCGTGCGTGCGGAACACGCCGACGGGCTTGCCCGATTGCACCAGCAGTGTTTCGTCGTCGCCAAGTTCACGCAGGCAGCGCACGATGCGGTCGTAGCTCTCCCAGTCGCGCGCCGCGCGGCCGATGCCGCCGTACACGACCAGCTCGTCCGGGCGTTCAGCGACGTCCGGATCCAGGTTGTTCATGAGCATGCGCAATGGCGCTTCGGTGAGCCAGCTGCGCGCGGTGAGTTCCGTGCCGCGGGCCGCGCGGATCGGACCTCGCTGGGACCGGTAGCGGGTTGAGTCGTTCATGCGCGCCTTATAGCATCCCTGCCACGGTTGGAT
>JBAVJR010000157.1:0-1989 GCA_049687855.1 Steroidobacteraceae bacterium
GCGTGCCGTCCTCGACGAACGGCAGGAAGGCGTCCTGCTGCGATTTGTTGAAGCGGTGCACTTCGTCCAGGAAGAGCACGGTACCTCGGCCACTGCCGGCGCGCATCTGCTGCGCCTGTTCTACGGCAGCGCGCACGTCCTTCACGCCAGCCATCACAGCCGACAGCGCGAGGAACTCGGAATCGCAGGTCTTCGCGACCAGGCGAGCGAGCGTGGTCTTACCGGTGCCAGGTGGCCCCCACAGGATCATCGAGTGCAGGCTGCGGCCTTCGAGCAGCCGGCGCAGCGGTTTACCCGGCGCCAGCAGCTGCGACTGGCCAATGAAGTCGTCGAGGCTCGCGGGCCGCATGCGGTCGGCGAGCGGACGGAAAGGAGTTACCGCAGCCACGACTCGATCCGTTGCGCCCAGCCGCCGGTCAGCAGCGCGGCCAGCAGCAGCCCGGCCGCGACGCCCGCGGTATTGGCCACCATGTCGTAGACGTCGGCGCTGCGGCCGGCCTGCATCACGTACTGCGCCGCTTCCATCGCGGCCCCCATGGCCAGCAGTGTCGCGACGATCAGCCACCACCGCGGGCGGGCGAAGAGACCGGTGAACCACACGGCGAGGAACAGGTAGGTGCTGAAATGTTCGACCTTGTCGAAGCCCTGCGGCACGTCCGCGTCGAGCGAGGTCTGCAGGCTGCCCCAGACGACGCCGAGCACGAGGACGGCACTCGCGGCGATCCAGAATGGTCGATAGCGGAGGTGGAGCATCGGTATCCCGTCCAGTGGCCTGGCCACGCGACCGCGTTCGGCCATCAGCGTGCCGCGGCGTCGCCGATCACGTCGGCGCCCTTGGGCGGCACGAAACGGAACAACGAATCGCCGAGCGCCGCGCCACGCCTGACCAGCGAGAACTCGATCGTGGTGGTCTGTCCGAGCTTGTCGACCAGTTCCATGGCAGCGAGTTCATTGCGGCCGTCGAAGCCGAGGCTCACCCGCTCGAAATCAGAGCCCTTCTGCTTCGGGACCAGCCGGCACCACGTCAGGTTCTGCTGCGATTCGATCGGCCCCGCCGAGAACGCGTCGCCGACCTTGCCGGAGCCCGACAGCAGCATCGCGGGCGTCGTACCGAGCCCCTGCTCGAGCGAGCGCACGGTGACCTGCTCGAGATCGGGATCGTACAGCCAGAGCTTCCTGCCGTCCGCGACGATCGTCTGCGCGTACGGCTCGCGGTAATCCCAGCGGAAGCGGTTCGGGCGGGAGATCGACAGCGTGCCCGTGGCGCGCTCGGTGACCTGGCCCTGCTTGTCCTGCACGACCTGGACGAACGCGGCCGTCAGCGTCTGCAGCGAGGCGAGGTAGGCATCGACGCGCGCCACCGAGTCCGCAGCGAACGCTGCGAGCGGACAGAGCGCCAGACCCAGGAGGACAGGCCGCAACCCTGCCCGGAATTTGGCCGGCATCAATCGGCCTCGGGGGGCGGCGGCGCCAGGACTTCGCGTGAACCGTTGGTGTTCAACGGTCCGACGAGACCCGCGGCCTCCATCGCCTCGATCATGCGGGCAGCGCGGTTGTAGCCGATCTTGAGGCGGCGCTGGACGCCCGAGATCGACGCCTTGCGGCTCTCGGTGACGATCCTCACAGCCTCGTCGTACAGCGGGTCCTGCTCGGCGTCGGCGCCTTCGCCGCCCTCGCCTTCCTCGCCCGGCAGGCCGGGGATCGGCAGCGACGGACCGTCGAGGATCTCGTCGATGTAGATCGGCGCCGCATGCGTGCGCAGCGACGACGCTACCCTGTGGACTTCCTGGTCGGACACGAACGCGCCGTGCACTCGCACCGGGTGCGAGGTGCCGGGCTGCATGTACAGCATGTCGCCGTGACCGAGCAGGCTCTCGGCGCCGCTCTGGTCGAGGATCGTGCGCGAGTCGACCTTGGCCGACACCTGGAACGCGATGCGGGTCGGGATGTTCGCCTTGATCAGGCCGGTGATGACGTCGACCGACGGCC
>JBAVJR010000158.1:0-4057 GCA_049687855.1 Steroidobacteraceae bacterium
GCCGACGACACGGTGAAGCACATCTTGTCGTAGATATCCATGAACGACAGCGGGCCGGACGTGTACGCGCCGGCGCCGGACACATACGCGCCGCGCGGCCGCAGCGTCGAGAATTCGTAGCCGATGCCGCAGCCGGCCTTCAGCGTGAGGCCGGCCTCGTGCACCTTGCCGAGGATGTCGTCCATCGAGTCGCGGATGGTGCCCGACACCGTGCAGTTGATCGTCGACGTGGCAGGCTTGTGCTCCTGCGCGCCGGCGTTCGAGGTGACGCGGCCGGCCGGGATCGCGCCACGGCGCAACGCCCACAGGAACTGCTCGTTCCAGGTCTCGCGGACCTCGGGTGCTTCGACGTCGGCCAGAGCCCGGGCGACACGCTTGTAGGTGTCGTCCATCGAGCGGTCGATCGGTGTCCCGTCCTTGGCGGACAGGCGGTATTTCTTGTCCCAGATGTCGAGCGACGCTTCCTGGAACGGGATGCTGCGCGCATCCGATGAATGCAATTTCACGGCGGTGCTCATTGCGGCAACACGGCTCCCCGGCTCACGGTGGCTGCAGAAAGAATGGAAATACTTCCCCTTTCGGATAGCTGTCCGCGCCGTTACGACGCAAACAGCAAAAACCCGACCGACCCCGTATGTGGTCTGCTCGGAGCGCCCAGGAACCCCCGCGGGACACTCGTGCCGGACACAACATCTAGGGTCAGGGAGGCAAGACTATGCACCGTCCGGACGCCCGTCAACTGCTGATTGCAGCCTGCCCAGGTGACCTGACGTGAAGTTTTTTAACTTGTAATTCATCGACTTATGAGATCGTCGTCGAAATTTCCAGGGATGCCCGAAACGACTGCCCCGTCAAGAAGTATTTTGCGACTGGAACACAACATCTTGTGTCCGTTGGACTGCACCGGGAACGCACCGCCCCCGCACACGATATCCACAGGCTTGCCCACACGCGTGACAGGCGCGTCCCGCGGAACTCAACGCGAGGTTGGCAGTCCGAAGCGTGTCCGGCCGGATTCAAGGGCAAACAAGACGCGCCTGCTAAACTCCGCGCCGCTTTCGGCGGAAACGCCAGCAAATACCCAGGAACCCAGTGCCCATGAAGCTTCCCTTGAGCCTCGCCACCTTTGCGCTCGCCGCCTGGACCTCGGTGGCGGGCGCGCAGCTCCCCGCCGTCGTCGGCGAAACTCCCGTGCCTTCGCTGGCCCCGATGCTGAAGCGCGTGACTCCGGCCGTCGTGAACATCGCGACCCGTGGCACCGTGCAGGAGCAGAACCCGCTGCTGAACGACCCGTTTTTTCGCCGCTTTTTCGACGTGCCTAACCAGCCGCGCCAGCGCGAATTCCAGAGCGCCGGATCGGGCGTGATCGTCGACGCCAAGAACGGCTACATCATTACCAACGCGCACGTTGTCGAGAACGCCACCGACATCACCGTGCAGCTGCTCGACAACCGTTCGCTCAAGGCGAAGGTCATCGGCACGGACCCGGGTTCGGACGTCGCGGTGCTCAAGGTGCAGGCCGGCAACCTCGTCGATCTGCCGATCGCCGATTCCGATCGCGCGGAAGTCGGCGATTTCGTCGTCGCCATCGGCAATCCGTTCGGCCTCGGCCACACCGTAACTTCCGGCATCGTCAGCGCGCTCGGTCGCTCCGGCATCAACCCGGAAGGCTACGAGGACTTCATCCAGACTGACGCGTCGATCAACCCGGGCAATTCCGGCGGCGCGCTCGTGAATCTCGGCGGCCAGCTCGTCGGCATCAACTCCGCGATCCTCTCGCGCACCGGCGGCAACATCGGCATCGGTTTCGCGATCCCGTCGAACATGATGAAGATCGTGATGAACCAGCTGGTCAAGTACGGCGAGGTGAAGCGCGGCGTGCTCGGCGTGAACATCCAGACGCTGGCACCCGAGATCGCGCAGAGCATGGACCTGCCGGAAGCGACGCAGGGCGCGCTGGTGTCGCAAGTCGTCGAAGGGTCCGCCGCCGAGAAAGCGGGCGTGAAGGCCGGCGACGTCATCACTGCCGTCAATGGCCGCCCGGTCAAGGATGCCGGCAGCCTGCGCAATTCGATCGGCCTGCTCAGCATCGGCGAAAAGGTGGACCTCTCGCTGCTGCGCGACGGCAAGCCGCGCCGCGTGACCGCAACGGTCAGCGAGCGTGACGCAACGGCCGAAGCCAAGGCGACCGGCGCGCATTCCGGCCTCGAAGGCGCGGACATCACGGACGGCCCGAACGGCGTGCTGATCCGCTCCGTTGCGGACGGCAGTCCTGCGGCGCAGCGTGGCCTGCGCGCCAACGACGTGATTCTCGCGGTGGGCCGCGTGCGCGTCGCCAACGTGGCGGAGTTCCGCAAGGCCACCGAGGGCCAGGAAGCATTCGTGCTGCAGATTCGCCGCGGCAATGCGATGCTCGTAATCCCGATCCGCTGAGCCAGCGGTTCACTTTCCCCGGAGACGCAGCACTCATGGCATTGCAGGTCTGCGTCCTCGGCGGGACGGGATTCATCGGGCGGGAGATCGTGGCGCGACTCGGCGCAGCCGGCCACGACCTCAGGGTGCTGACGCGCGAGCCCGCCCAGCACCGGGACCTGCAGGTCTTGCCGTCGGTGCGGCTCGTCCGCGTCGACGTGCATGACGAACAGCGGCTCGAGGACGAGTTCCAGGGCTGCGACGTCGTCATCAACCTGGTCGGCATCCTCAACGAGACGAAACTCGGGCGCGGCAACGGCGAACAGTTTCGCCGCGTGCACACCGAGCTGCCCCAGAAATGCGTGCGCGCCTGCCACGCCGCCGGCGTCCAGCGCTACCTGCACATGAGCGGCCTGAAGGCCGATTCACGGCACGGACCGAGTCACTACTTGACGTCGAAGGGACTCGCCGAGGATTACATCCGCGAGCACTGCGCTGCGGGCTCAACCGAATACGTGATCTTCCAGCCCTCCGTAGTGTTCGGGCCCGGGGATGCATTCATCAACAACTTCGCCGGCATCCTGAAGATCACGCCGGGCGTGCTGCCCCTGGCTTGCGCCGCTGCGAAGTTTGCGCCGGTCTATGTCGGCGACGTGGCCGCTGCGTTCGTCACGTGCCTGGAACGCAAGGACGTCGCCGGCCGTACGTTCCAGTTGTGCGGCCCCGACGTGATGACGCTCGGTGACATCGTGCGGCTGACGGCCAGCTACCTCGGGCTCAAGCGCAAGGTAATTCCGCTGCCGCGTGCCGTTTCGCGCGTGCAGGCAGCCATCATGGACTTCGTCCCGGGCAAGCCGTTCTCGACCGACAATTTCCTGTCCGCCACGCTCGACTCCACGTGCGATTGCGACGGCCTCGCCGAACTGGGGATCGAGCGGACGGCAATGCGCAGCGTGCTGCCGCGCTACCTGCAGCAGCGCTGAGACTCAGCGTGCCACGAGCGGCGCGCCGCACAGTTCGGCGTGACGCGCCCTGACGTCGAGCCGACGGGTCGATTCGACCTTGTCATAGAATGCCGGCAGCGAGCCCGCCGCCTGCAACGTGCGCCGCAGGCCCGGCACGCAATCCTCGTACGTCGCGACCGCCGCCAGGTGCGCATTGTTGAGCGTGCGTGCAAACCAGCCGTCGTATCCGGCATGGCCGCCCCAGCGGGCACGCAGCTGCTCGTAGCGGAACTCGAGCTGGCCGAATTCGCGCTGCTTCTCGATGCGCATGGTGTCGGGGGGCACGTCCGCGGCATAGAGCTGCGCAAGCCGGACGCGCGTGTCGCGCAGCAGCGCCGCAAAATCCTTTTGTCGCGCCACCGCAGCCTCGTGCGCGGCGATCTCGCCTGCCCTGCCCTGCTGCAGCAGCCAGCGACGAATGCCTTCGTCCTCGACGACGCTCGCGAACGCCTCGTTCAGCTCGCTGTCGCCGGCGAAATAGAGCCGCTCGTGCGCGAGCTCGTGAAACATCGTGCCCACGAGACGCGTGTCGCGCCAGCCGAGCATCGAACCGAACACCGGATCCGGCAGGTGGCCCAGCGTGGAGTAGGCCGCGACACCCTCGACACTGACGTCGTTGCCGCGCAGCGACAGCTTGCGTC
>JBAVJR010000159.1:0-4152 GCA_049687855.1 Steroidobacteraceae bacterium
GACGGCGTCGAACTCGGACCCGATCCCGTGCTGCCTGTTCCCGTCAAGGCATTCATCCCGACCGTCAACGTGGCTCCGGCCGTGGGCTGGGCTCAGGACGCGCGACCGCGCGCCGCCCTGGGCATGACCGTCAACGTGTTCGCCAACGGGCTCGATCATCCACGCTGGCTGCACATCCTGCCCAACGGCGACGTCCTGGTCGCGGAAACCAATGCTCCGCCGCGGCCCGCCGACGAGAAGGGAATCAAGAATCGTGTGATGGGCTATTTCATGAAGAAGGCGGGCGCCGCGACGCCGAGTGCCGACCGCATCACGCTGTTGCGGGACACGGACGGTGATGGCGCAGCCGACTTGCGCGTCGCCTTAGTGGAGGGCCTCCATTCGCCGTTCGGCATGGCCCTGGTGGGAAGCGACTTTTTCGTCGCGAATACGGACGCCATCGTCCGCTTTCCCTATCGTCAGGGGCAGCAGCACATCGCTGGCGCCGGTGTCAGAATCGTCGAACTTCCTGCCGGGCCGCGCAACCATCACTGGACCAAGGGCCTCATCGCGAGCGTTGACGGCACGAAGCTGTACGCGACCGTGGGTTCCAACAGCAACGCCGCCGAGCACGGCATGGCCATCGAGGAAGGCCGCGCCGCCATCTGGGAGATCGACGTGCGCAGTGGACACAGTCGCATCTTTGCGACGGGTTTGCGCAACGCGAATGGCCTGGCGTGGGAACCGGTAACGGGAGCGCTGTGGACGACGGTCAACGAGCGCGACGAACTCGGGCGTGACCTGGTGCCTGATTACATGACCGCCGTGCGCGACGGTGCTTTCTATGGCTGGCCCTACAGTTACTACGGGCAGCACGTGGACACGCGCGTCAGCCCGCAGCGGCCGGACCGGGTGGCCAGCGCCATCGCGCCTGACTACGCATTGGGCGCCCATACGGCGTCGCTCGGCCTGGCGCAATCGACTCACAATTCCCTGCCCGTCCAGTTCCAGCAGGGCATGTTCGTTGGACAGCACGGCTCGTGGAACCGCCGGCCCCGCAGCGGCTACCAGGTGATCTTCGTGCCGTTCGTCGATGGGCGACCCTCCGGCATGCCGCTCGACGTGCTCGCAGGTTTCGTCGATGACGACGGCAACGCACGCGGTCGGCCCGTGGGTGTGGCGATCGACACGAAGGGAGCCCTGCTGGTGGCCGATGACGTCGGCAATACCGTGTGGCGAGTCACCTCCGCAGTTCCGGCACGCTGAGCCCGCGCGTCACGCGCCACCGCTACAGCCAGTACTGCCAGAGCCGTGCGAACCATTCCTTGATGCGCAGGACGAAAGGGCGCTGCCGCCACTGCTCGAGGGTGATCTGCTCGGAGTGCGCGACGTCGTCCGCGAAGGACTGGCGCATACGGTCGCCGAACTCCGTACCCAGCACGACCGCGTTGACCTCCTGGTTGTGCAGGAAGCTGCGCCAGTCGAAGTTGGTGGAGCCCACGGTGGACCAGACGCCGTCGATCACGGCAGTCTTCGCATGCATGAGCGCGTCGCGTCGCTCGAAGATGACCACCCCGTCCTGCAGCATTTGATCGTAGTACGACCGCCCGGCGTGAAACACGAGGGCCGAGTCCGTGTGGCCGGGCAGGACCAGCCTGACGTCGACACCACGCGCCGCTGCCGCTTTCAGCGCCGCCAGCAGCTGCGGATCCGGGACGAAGTAGGCATTGGTCAACCACACGTCGGTCTCGGCACTGCCGATCGCGGAAAGCAGCGTCACGTAGATCAGGCTGAATTCATCGTCCGGTGAGCTGCCGATCGCGCGCACCACCTCCTTGCCCTGCGCCTGCAGCGTTGGATAGAAGTTCCGCGGTGCCAGCGGTTCGCCCTTTTGCGCGAGCCACGTGGCAAGAAAGAGCTTCTGGAACTCCGCCACCACCGGCCCTTCGATCTGCAGATCGGTATCGCGCCAGGGTTGCTCGCCCTCGGGCCGCGGTTTCGATGACCGTGGAGACGAGCCGCTCGAGTACACGCTGCTGATGTTGATGCCGCCGAGGAACACGGTTCGGCCATCGATGATCAGGAGCTTGCGGTGGTCGCGCTGGTTTACGTCCCAGCCCGCTTTCGCAGTCGCCGGATTGACCGGGTTGAACTTCAGGGTGCGGATGCCGCTGTCGCGCAGACGCTGGAAGAATTCCTCCGGCGTGTTGAGCGTGCCCACGCCGTCGTAGAGCAGGTTTACCTGCACGCCTGCGCGCTGCTTCTCGATCAGCGCGTCCGCGAAGCGCCGGCCAACCTCGTCGTCCTCGAGGATGTACGTCTCCATGTTGATGTGGTCACTCGCGGCTGCGATGGCCGCGAACATGGCGCGGTAAGTGTCGGGCCCGTCCTCGAGCAGACGCACGCGGTTGCCGCTGACGAGAGGCGTTCCAGTCACGGCTTGCTCGACTGCGAGGTGGCGATCGAAGATTCCCGTGTCGTCGGCGCCGCGTTCCAGTCCGGCGAGAATCTCGCGACTGCGCGACGCCGGGAGCGGCCCGCGTGGACCTTCGACTTGCGCCGGGGTCGTCGCGGGCGCTGTGCTCGGCGCGACCTGGGGCAGGGAACTGCAAGCCGTGAGCGGCAGCAGCAGCAGTGACGCGACGTGAGGCATCCGGCGCATAAGGTGGATCGTCGTCTGCGGCAGGGCAGGCGTCGGTACGGTCGCGCACATACAGCCGGCATTGCCGGCCGCACGCGCGGCGTAGCAATGAGTGCGCTACCGAACAGACCGTTGCGCCAGTCGGAGTAGCCTGCAGTACGTCGACCGCAAATGCCGTTTCGGGAATTCTCCGTGCGACGGGTGCCGTCGAACAGGGAGATACCAGATGAACAAGTCATTGATTACGGGACTGGTCGTTGGCGGCATCGCCGTCACCGCGGCCGGTGCCTACGCCGGCTACCAGACCCTGGACCAGGGCCGGTCCGCCAAGGTGCTCAATGTCGAGCCGATGTCACGCACGGTCAAGACACCACGGCAGGTCTGTGCCAGTGAAGTGGTCACACACCAGGCGGCGGTCAAGGATCCCAAGCGCGTGACGGGCGCCCTCATCGGCGCGGTTGCGGGCGGTGTGCTTGGCAACCAGGTTGGTCACGGCGATGGCCAGACGGTGGCGACCGTGGCAGGTGCCGCGGCCGGTGGCTATGCCGGCAGCAAGGTGCAGAAGCACATGCAGGAAGGCAACACGACCCAGACCGTCGAGCAACGCTGCCGCACGGTCTACGACTCGGTGCAGAAACCCGACGGTTACCAGGTGCGCTATCGCCTTGGCGACCACGAAGGCACGGTGCGGATGGACCATGACCCGGGTCGCAGCATTCCGGTCGCGAACGGCGAGCTCGTCCTGGACGACAACGCCGACCGAAGCTGAGCAGCCTGAACGCTAACTGACGTCGAGAGGAGATAAAAATGCTGTGGACCATCGCAATCGTATTGGCCGTGCTGTGGCTGCTGGGGCTGGTCAGCTCCTACACGCTCGGCGGCTTCATCCACATCCTGCTGGTACTGGCCATCATCGTCGTCCTGATCAACGTGATCCAGGGCCGGCGGGTCTAGCAGCCGCCAGGGCAAACCGTGCCTCGGTGCGGCACCGTACCTACCCGCAGCGAGCGCGCGACTTCGCCCGGGAACTGGAACTCAACAGGAAGAAGGGCATGCAGATCCGAACGACGCTGATGGCTGCAGCCATCGCATTGACCCTGGTGACCTCGGCCAGGTGCGCGGTGGGACCTGGCCAGCAGACTGCTGGCGCGTACATCAACGAGATCACCGTGCGCACGTGACCTGATGCACTGCGTGCGATGCACCCCCACGCACGCGGTGCGGCCCGGGTTCGGCAACAAACCCGGGCTTTCGTCTTTTGCGGCGGGCTCCCTGCGGCAGCAGAGGTTCATCCGCTGCAGCCGCGGCGACATCACGGTCCTGGATCGTCGCGGACTCGAAGCCTGCGCCTGGGCTGTGTACCAAGGCGTCCAGATGCCACGAATTGGTGTAACCTGAAATCCTGCCAAGCCGTGGATGGTCGCCATGACGGACGCCACCGCCCCGCCAAGACAACACCTTCCCGAGCAGAACCACCTGCTGGCTGCGCTCTTGCCCGAAGAACGCGCGCGCGTCTTCCCGCACCTGCGACT
>JBAVJR010000160.1:0-7704 GCA_049687855.1 Steroidobacteraceae bacterium
CCGGTCAGGAAGCACAGCACGCGCCCGCCTTCGACCAACGCCTTCTGCGTCAGCAGCATGCGGCGCACGTCGGGGTGGACGATGATCGGATCCGCCGCCTTGCCGGGCTCCTTGATGCCCGTCATCGCACGACCCTGCAGGCGATCGTTGGCATACGCGATCGACGCCTGCCACGCGAGCTCCGACAGGCCATGGCCCTGCAGGCCGACGCCCAGGCGCGCGTGGTTCATCATCGTGAACATGCACGCGAGGCCTTCGTTCGGCTTGCCGAGCAGCCAGCCGATCGAGTCGTTGAAATGCATCACGCAGGTCGGCGACGCATGGATACCCATCTTGTGCTCGATCGAGCCGCACACGACGCCATTGCGTTCGCCCGCATCGCCGTTCACATCGGGCCGGAACTTCGGCACGACGAAGAGGCTGATGCCACGGGTGCCCGCGGGTGCGTCCGGCAGGCGCGCCAGCACGAGGTGCACGATGTTCTGCGTCAGGTCGTGCTCGCCGGCACTGATGAAGATCTTGGTGCCGGTGATCGCATAAGAGCCGTCAGCCCGGGGCTCGGCCCTGGTCTTGAGGATTCCGAGGTCGGTGCCGCTGTGCGCTTCGGTGAGGCACATCGTGCCGGACCAGTCGCCCTTGATCATCCTGGGCAGATAGGTCTGCTTGAGCGTTTCGCTGCCGTGTGCCGCGATCGTGAGCGCGGCGCTCTCGGAAAGGCCCGAGTACATGCGCCACGCCATGTTGCCCGACACCAGCATCTCGCCGAACGCCAGCGAGAATCCGCCGGGCAGGCCCTGGCCGCCCCAGGCCGGGTCAGCTGTCATCGTGATCCAGCCGTCCTGGCAGTAGCGGTCATAGGCTTCCTTGAAGCCGGGCGGGGTCTTGACCTCGCCGTTTTCGAAGACGAGGCCGTGGACGTCGCCGACGCGGTTGGTGGGCGCCAGCACGTCTTCGGCGAAACGCGCGCCCTCCTCCAGGATGCCCTCGAGCAGTTCGCGATTGAGGTCTTCGCGGCCGTAGGCACGGTAGTTCTGCTCGAAGTCGAGCACTTCATGGACGACAAAGCGGATGTCACGGAGCGGTGCGCGATACGTGTACACGTTGAGTCCTCTGGCAAACCCCGGTTTAGTTCCGAGTGTACGTGAATTGCGGCAGTGCAGCATCGGGTGTGTTCCGGTTGCCTGTGCCGAGCGCCCGACCGTATAGTTGTTCGCGCTCTGATGCCGTTTTCGGGCGGCGTTGCCGTCGAGGATTTACCCGTGAGCCGTGATTACGAACCGCAGGCAGGCCAGTGGTACGAAGACCTCGACAACGAGGAGGCGTTCCAGGTGCTTGCGGTCGACCCCGACGAAGAGATCGTCCGCATCCAGTGGCCGGATCGCGAGATCCGGGAAATCAGCCTCGACCAGTGGAACGAGATGGACCTCGACCTGGCCCTGCCGCCCGAAGGCTGGGTCGACGACGTCGTCACGGACGATGAGGAAGACGAGGAGGAAGAGGACGAGGACTGGGACGACGACGAGGATGACGACTGGGACGATGACGAGGACGACGACCTCGACGAAGAAGACGACGAATACCGCGATCGCGAGTGACACGTCCTCCTTCCTCCGCGCCCGTCACGCCTGAGGCCCTTCGCGGCCGCTACCCCGACGAACTCGAACGCACCTGGCAACCCGCCGGTGCGCCTGCGGTCACCATCCGCGCGCTGCGCCATGAAGACCTTGCCCTAGAGCGACGGTTCATCGAGGCGCTGTCCCCGGAGACGCTGTACCTGCGCGTCCAGTACTTCGTTACGACGGCCAGCGAGCGCGATCTCGAACGACTGCTCGACCTCGACTATTACGACCGGTTGGCGGTCGGCGCCATAACGCAGGACGCCACCGGCGAGACCCTCGTCGGCGTGAGCCGCTATGCCCGCATCGAGGGAACGCGGCGGGCCGAGTGCGCCATCGTCGTGGCCGATGGCTGGCAGGGACGGGGCCTCGGCACGGAACTGATGCGTACGCTGGCCACCGCGGCATGGGCTCGCGCAATCGATTGCCTGGAAGGCACGACCCTGGCCGAGAACGCGCGAATTGCCGCGTGGGCGCGGCGCTTCGGATTCTCGGTCCACACCGAACCGAATTCCGGCGGCCTGCTCGTCGTCAGGATGGATCTTCCGGGTCCGACTCAATCATCCGGGTGATCGCGCGATCCCAGCGCTTGCCGGCCCGGGCCAACCGCTCGAGCGCCGGATCGAGGTCGCGGTCCAGTTCCTTCACGCGTCGTTCCAGCAACCGCAGTGCAACCCGGCTGCGCGCCGCCCGCTCGCGATCTGACCGCAACCAGTCTGTTGCCGCTGCGGCATCGCGCCGGTCACCGAGGTTCTGTTGTGCGTCGCGCAACCGGCGACGCAGGGTCGCTGCATCTCTCGGTGATACATCCGCAACAATTTCAAGCACGTAGCGGCAGTTCTTCAGGCGAATACGGAGTTCGTGCAGTTCGCCTCGGGTGCGTGGGTGCAATTCCAGCAGGCGCTGGGCCTGGCGCCACGAGCGCCGCACGCGTCGCAACACCTCGGCGGCGGTGATGCCGGCGCGCAGGCCGGGATAGCCGCGTCCCGGGCCGCGGGCCGACAACTCGACCGCCGCCCGATTCGGGGGACTTGCCAGCCGGCGGGCGAGTCGCTTGACGGCCTGCTGTCGGGCGGCTGCCAGTTCGCGATCGCATGTCCCGGTCCGCAGGGGCGGCTGCGCGGCGAGGACGTCCAGTTCGCGGATTTCGGCGAGCAGGTCGGCGACTCGCCCGAGCGCTTCCCGTAGCCTGCGCACTTGGTCGTCGGCGAAGAACGGCCTGAATGACTTGAGCAGCGCACGCAGGCGTCGGCAGTCGACCCGAGACTGGTGGACGTCGCGCTCGCTGGCCTCACGCACGCGCGTGAGTCGAACCCGAAGCGCGGCCTGGCCTTCGCGCAGCGCGCGGCGCAAACGCGCTGAGCCATCAAGTGGAACGGACACGCTTGAGCCCGGCGCGGTCAAGCACGAGCGACAACAGCGTGCCGACGGTCTTGTGCGATTCGAGCGCGTGCCGCAGCGGCACGTCGAGGTTGAGCCGATAGGAGTTCCGCCGTCCCGCGCGTTCGCGCAGGATTGCCCCGGCTTCCTCGAGGTCGCTCACGATCTTCTGGACTGCGCGTTCCGTGATGCCGACACTGAGCGCGACGTCGCGCAGCCGCGCGTCCGGGTCCAGGGCCAGGCAGACCAGGACGTGCGCGTGGTTACTCAGGAAGGTCCAGTGCCGGGCGGGGCTTGCGGGCATCGGGGCACCTCGTTGCGGGCGGGACGGAACTCTGGCGATCGGACGTTGTCCGAAGCCCAGTTCCGGTTTTCGGGTTCCTGTTATTATGCGCTCACGCCGGGCCCCGCTGCCACGCCTGGGTGCGGCAGGGATTGAAACCCGGAAGATCACCCCAAGCGAATGGGCCTCAAGGGATCGCCCGCTGGAGACACGCCAAGATGAAACGGATTCTGCTGTTCCTCGCCACCAACCTCGCCGTCGTGGTCCTGCTCGGGATCGTGCTGCGGCTCATTGGTTTCGAGGGCATCCTCGACGCCCAGGGCGTGGACCTCAACCTGGGCGCCCTGCTGATCTACGCGGCCCTCGTCGGCTTCATCGGCTCCTTCGTGTCGCTCGCGATGTCGAAGTGGTCCGCCAAGCGGATGATGGGCGTGCGCGTGATCACGCAGCCGGCCAACTCGACCGAGAACTGGCTGGTCAGCACGGTGCGCAACCAGGCGCAGGTCGCCGGCATCGGCATGCCGGAAGTCGGCATCTTCGATTCGCCGGAGCCCAACGCGTTTGCCACGGGCGCGCGCCGTGACGCAGCCTTGGTCGCGGTCAGCACCGGCCTGCTCAACAGCATGTCGCAGAAGGAAGCCGAGGCCGTGCTCGCGCACGAAGTGAGCCACGTCGCGAACGGCGACATGGTCACGCTCACGCTGATCCAGGGCGTCGTGAATACGTTCGTGATCTTCCTCTCGCGCGTGGTCGGCCACACGGTCGACCGCGTGATCTTCAAGACCGAAGAGGGTCACGGCCCGGCGTACTGGGTGACGACGATCGTCGCTGACATCGTGTTCGGGCTGTTCGCCTCGATGATCGTCATGTATTTCTCGCGCCAGCGTGAATTCCGCGCCGACGCGGGTGGCGCGACGCTCGCCGGTCGCCAGGCCATGATCGGTGCGCTCGAGCGCCTGCAGCAGCGCCATTCCGGGGCGCTGCCCGACAAGATGGCGGCGTTCGGCATTGCCGGTGGCCAGAAGCCCGGCGGACTCAAGCGCCTCTTCATGTCGCACCCGCCGCTCGAAGAGCGAATCGCCGCGCTGCGTAACTCGGTCGGTTAACCTGCCCAGGGCTGCAACCAAGGCCGCGCTCCTCACGGGGCGCGGCTTTTTCAATTAAGGTCAACGCAGCATGAGCGGCACGACTACCCTCGTCTGGTTCCGGCGCGACCTGCGCCTGTCCGACAATCCGGCACTTGCTGCCGCCGTGGCGGACGGCAACCACGTCGTGGCGGTGTACGTGCATGCGCCGGAAGAAGAAAGTCCGTGGTCGCCCGGTGCCGCGAGTCGATGGTGGTTGCACCACAGCCTGGACGCACTCGCTGCGGCACTGCGCAAGAAGGGTGTCGCGCTCACACTTCGCCGAGGGCCCGCGTTGTCCGCTCTGGTCGAGCTGGCGCGTGAAGTAGGCGCCACCAGGGTCGTGTGGAACCGGCTTTACGATCCAGCCACCGTCGCGCGCGACACGACGGTCAAGGCCGGGTTGCGCGAACTCGGCTTCGAGTGCGAGAGCCACAACGCGAACCTGCTGCACGAGCCGTGGCAGATCCGCACCGGCCAGGGTGGACCGTACCGCGTCTTCACGCCGTTCTGGCGTGCATGCCAGATGAGACTCGACGAGCAACCGGCGCCGCTGCCGGCGCCCAGGCGGCTGCGTGAACCGTCGCAACCCGTGCCGAGCCTGTCGCTGGGCGAGTTCGATCTGCTGCCGAAGCTTCGCTGGGACGCGGCATTCGCGCAGCACTGGACGCCCGGCGAGCAGGGCGCGCAGCAGCGGCTGGAGGAATTCTGCGGCGAATGGATCGGCCGCTACGACGAAGGCCGCAATCGCCCGGACCTGCCCGCGAGTTCACGGCTCTCGCCGCACCTGCATTTCGGCGAGATCAGTCCGCGCCAGTGCCTGGTCGCAGCGCGCAATGCCATAGTCGATCAGCCGCAGGCTGCGAAATCCGCCGACAGCTTCGTCCGCGAGATCGGCTGGCGCGAATTCGCCTATCACCTGCTGCACCACTACCCGCACACGCCCGAACGTCCGCTCGACGAACGCTTCGAGCGCTTTCCGTGGGCGCAAAGCCCGGCCCTGCTCGGCGCCTGGCAGCACGGCGCCACCGGCTTCCCGATCGTCGATGCCGGTCTGCGTGAGTTGTGGACGACCGGCTTCATGCACAACCGCGTGCGCATGATCGTCGCGTCACTCCTGACGAAGAACCTGCGGCAGCCGTGGCTCGCCGGCGCCCGCTGGTTCTGGGACACGCTGGTGGACGCGGACCTCGCGTCCAACACGCTTGGCTGGCAGTGGACCGCGGGGTGTGGCGCCGACGCGGCCCCGTTCTTCCGCATCTTCAACCCGGTGCTCCAGGCCGAGCGGTACGACCCGGGGCGCGTATACATCCGCCGCTGGCTGCCGGAGCTGGCACAGTTGCCCGACAAGTGGATTCATCGCCCCTGGGAAGCCCCTGCGGAGGTCCTGGCGCAGGCCGGCGTGGCACTTGGGCAGACCTACCCGCACCCCATCGTGAAGCTTGCAGCCAGCCGGGATGCCGCCCTGGCGGCCTATGCCACCATCCGGGAGCCGACTGCGGTCCCCCGTGCCTGAATCCACGACCCCCGGGCGGTCGAAACGGTGGTCATGCCAGGTCCGACTCTCTCCCTCCGCTCGATCACCCTGGTGCTCGCGGCCGCTGCGACCCTGCTGGCGGGGCACGCGCGCGCGTCGAGCCTGCCGGAAGCCGTGCTCGAAGGCGATTACGGGCTGCAGCGCGTGGGCGCCGGCCAGCTCAGCTGGCTCGGCCGCCCCATCTACCACGCCAGCCTGTGGACACCCGCCGGCAACTTCACCGGCTACGAACCCGGTGAGGCCGTGGCCCTGAGCCTGTCGTACCAGCGGAAATTTTCGCGGGACGAGTTGCTGCGGATCACGTCGACGGCCTGGCGGCTGCTCGGTTCCGTGCCGGCAGACAAGCGCGAGCACTGGCTCGCTTCGCTGCGCACGTTCTGGTCGGACGTCGGGCCGGGCGACAACGTCACGACCGTGGTCGTGCCGGGCCGGGCCACGCGTTTCTACGATCATCGCGGCCTCATGGGCCAGGTCGACGATCCGGCGTTCGGTCCCGCGTTCCTGTCCATCTGGCTCGATTCCCGCAGCGTGGTCGGCGACCTGCGGGTGCAGCTGCTCGGCCTCGAACGCAGCGCCGCCCGCCGATGAGTGGCGGCCGCGTGAATCACGCCCGGGGCGGCAGCCGCCTGCACAAGCTGCGGCAGTGGTTCGACGCGGGCGAGCCCGACCCGGACGCACCGCGCGCAATGGACGGGCCGGACGGTGTCGACTGGGGCCGCATCGTGCCCTTCGCGCTCATGCACCTCGTGTGCCTGTTTGCCTTCCATGTCGGCGTGAGCGCAACGGCCATCTTCGTCTGCGTCGGCTTGTACCTGGTGCGCATGTTCGCGATCACCGGCTTCTACCACCGCTACTTCTCGCACCGCTCGTTCAAGACCTCGCGTGCGGCACAGTTCGCATTCGCGGTCCTCGGCGCGTCCGCGGCGCAGCGCGGACCGATCTGGTGGGCCGCGCATCATCGACATCACCACGCGTTTTCGGACAAGCCGCAAGACACGCACTCGCCCGTGCAGGACGGCTTCGTCTGGGCGCACATGGGCTGGTTCCTGTCGAAGCGCCATTTCCACCCGGACCTGCGGCGCGTGCGCGACCTGCTGCAGTACCCGGAACTGCGCTGGCTCGATCGCTTCGACATCCTGGTGCCGTTCGCGTTGGCGCTCGCCCTGCTGTTGAGCGGCATGGCACTGGAGCAATTGGCGCCGTCACTCGGCACGACAGGCGGACAACTGCTGGTGTGGGGCTTCTTCGTCTCGACCGTGCTCTGCTACCACGGCACCTACACGATCAACTCGCTGGCCCATGGCTGGGGCTCGCGCCGCTACCCGACCAAAGACGACAGCCGCAACAATGCGTTGCTCGCGCTGATCACGCTGGGCGAAGGCTGGCACAACAACCACCACCACTATCCAAGTTCGGTGCGCCAGGGCTTCTACTGGTGGGAATTCGACGTCACGTATTACCTGTTGCGCGGCCTCGCGGCGATCGGCGTGATCTGGGACCTGAACACCGTGCCCGTCCGCATCCGCGACGTGCGCGAGGCGACGCCCGCATGAGAATCGCTGTCGTCGGGGCAGGCGTCGCCGGACTGTATGCGACATGGCGACTCTCCGCCACGCACGAGGTGACGTTGTTCGAAGCCGCGGATTACGCGGGCGGACACACCAACACCGTCGACGTTGATTGCGGCGGCCGCCACTGGTCGATCGACACGGGCTTCATCGTCTTCAACGACTGGACCTACCCGAATTTCATCGCGATGCTGGA
>JBAVJR010000161.1:0-1730 GCA_049687855.1 Steroidobacteraceae bacterium
GGTCGTACATCGTCTCGCGACGACTGTCGGTGCGGGCTGCGATCCAGAGGCCGGGCCGGGTGACGGCGGGGCCGGGGGCGATGTGGCCAAAGTATTGCTCGGCCTTGGCTCGTGCCATGGGCAGGTCGATGTCGCCCGCCAGCACCAGCACGGCGTTGGCGGCGCCGTAGTAATTGCGGAACCACTCGCGCACGTCGTCGAGCGTCGCGGCGTCGAGGTCGGCCATCGAGCCGATCGGCAACGTGCGGTAGGGGTGGCCGGGCGGGAAACTCGCGCGATAAACGGTCTCGGCCACGCGGCCGTACGGACGATTCTCCCCCTGGCGCTTCTCGTTCTTGACCACGCCACGCTGCTCGTCGAGCCGCGGCTGCGTCACGACGCCGAGCAGGTGGCCCATGCGGTCGGACTCCATCCACAGCGCGAGGTCTAGCGCCGTCGTCGGCACGTTCTGGAAATAGTTGGTGCGGTCGAAGCTGGTCGTGCCGTTCATGCTGGTTGCCCCGACCTGCTCGAAAGGCTTGAAGTACTCGTCGTCGTAGTGCTCGGAGCCCTGGAACATCAGGTGCTCGAACAGGTGCGCAAACCCGGTCTTGCCGGGCGGCTCGTTCTTCGAGCCCACGTGGTACCAGACGTTCACCGCCACGATCGGCGCCTTGCGATCGGTGTGGACCACCACCGTCAGGCCGTTGGCGAGGGTGAATTTCTCATAGGGGATCAGTTCCCCGCCGGTCGCGGCGGGGATTGCCGCGGGCGCGGGTACTCCGGGTGCGGCGGCCCCGACCGGCCCCATCAGGCCGGCTCCGATGATCAGTAGCGCTCCCAGACGCCCGTTAACCGTCCGCCGGCGTTCAAATTGCGACTTCCTGTTGCCAAAAAACATCATATACTCCATCTGAAACCGGCAAGCGGGCCTGGGCGAATCGTCTCGATGGGGCCCGATGCGGTAAGACCTGATTTGCCGCACTGGACTTTGGACCACGTTTGCGCCGAAAATTGCGCTGTTGAACTTAATGGCGTCCGTCTAGGGTGTGGTGACGGGCGGGCGGTCAGTGGCCGCCATTGAATTTATAATGCATGGCATAAAAGCCACAAGGAGAACGCCTCAATGTCATCTCGTTATCTCATTCCTTTGGCTGTTGCCGCAGCCCTCGCGGCGCCGGTCGCTGCCAATGCCCAGGAAGGCACCTACGATCCGGGCAAGTGGTTGGTGCGCGTCGGTATGTCGCAGATCAACCCTGACTCATACAACCTCAAGTTGAGCGACAGCGCGGCCGTCGTCGTCGACAGCGACATCTCGGCGACCGCGACGATCGAATACATGGTCACGCCGCACATTGGCACCGAACTGCTGGTCGCCTGGCCGTTCACGCACGGTCTCGACCTCGATACCGGCAGCCGCCCGCTCGACCGCGTCGCGCACGTCGACGTGATGCCACCGACGCTGAGCCTCAACTATCATTTCAACCCGAACGGCATGTTCCGCCCCTACATCGGTGCGGGTATGAACTGGACGCTGTTCTCGGGCGAAGAGACCACGGGCGCGCTTGACGGCCTCAACCTGAAGCTCGAGGACTCGTTCGGTGTTGCCGGTCAGGTCGGTGTCGACATCGGCCAGCGCAACTGGTTCTTCAACGCCAACGTTCGCTACATCGACATGTCGACCGACGTCCAGCTCAATGGCGCTGAACTCGGCACCGCGGACCTGAACCCCTGGATTTACGGCCTGCACG
>JBAVJR010000162.1:0-3625 GCA_049687855.1 Steroidobacteraceae bacterium
GCTCTCCGGCGAGCTCGGCACCGGCAAGACGACGCTCGTAGGCGGGTTGCTGACAGAGCTGGGACACGCCGGTCCGGTTCGCAGCCCCACGTACACGTTGATCGAACCTTATCGCTTGCAGGGACGCGACATCGCGCACTGCGACCTGTACCGGCTGCGCCACCCGGACGAACTCGACGACCTCGGTCTGCGCGACCTGCGGGGCGCCGGCTCGGTGGTGCTCGTCGAGTGGCCGGACCGGGCGGCGGGCAGGCTTGGCTCGGTCGACCTGGCGCTGACGCTGGAATACGCGGGCCCGGATGCACGCCACGTCGTTGCCGAGGCGCGCTCGCCGGCGGGGCAGGGCGTGCTCGAGCGGCTCTGACAGTACGTGATAAACGTCCTGTATCCTCATAATTTTATTGAGTTATCTACCTCCCGCGCGTTAGATTACGCGCCATGCTGAAGTCCGGACCCCGTTCGACCGCTCTGCGACTCGCCTGGCTGGCGCTGTCGCTGGCCTGGTTACCGGCATGGGCGGGCCCCGCTCGCGTTACCGACGTCAGGTTATGGTCCGGCCCCGAAGGCACGCTACTCGTGATCGAGTTGTCGGCGCCGGTCGAGTACGACGTCTTCACCCTCGACCACCCCGACCGCATCGTCGTCGATCTCGCGCACACCGTGCTGCCTGCGGACGAGTCGCTGCCGCCCGGCCAGGGCCCGGTGAAGTCGTTGCGCTCGGGTCCGCAGCAGGGGCAGGGCTTGCGCTTCGTCCTCGACATGACCGAGGCGCTGAAGCCGCGCAGCTTCGTGGTCGGCCCCGATGGCAACGCCGGGCACCGCGTCGTCGTCGAACTACCGGGCAGGCCGGCCGTCGTCGCCGCACCCATGAATGCCGCGCGCACGCCGCCTTCGGGCAACGACGTGCTCGCCATGGCCGCCGACACCTCGCGCGCCGTGGCTGCGCCCGCGGCGCCCGCAGTCACCGAGCCGGCTCCGTTGCCGACCAGCGTGGCGACTCCGACCGTCAAGGGCCGCGACCTGGTCATCGCAATCGATGCGGGCCATGGCGGACAGGATCCCGGCGCGATCGGCCGTGGCGGCACGCGCGAGAAAGACGTCACGCTCGCGATCGCGCGCAAGCTCGCGGCGGCAATCAACGCGGAGGACGGCATGAAAGCCGTCCTCGTCCGTGAGGGCGACCACTTCATCACCCTGGCCGGCCGCACGCGCAAGGCGCGCCAGCTCGGCGCCGACATGTTCGTCTCGATTCACGCCGACTCCGTGCAGAACCGCGCGGTGAGCGGTTCGTCGGTGTACGTGCTGTCGCTGCGTGGAGCGACCGACGAGGCTGCGCGCTGGCTCGCCGAGTCGGAGAACGCGGCCGACCTGAAGGGTGGCGTGTCGCTCGACGAGGGCAGCGACGTGCTGGCGTCGGTGCTGCTCGACGTCACGCAGAAGGAATCGATCAGCGACAGCGTCGAAGCGGCCGACAGCGTGCTGGCTGCGCTGCGCGGCGTGGGCAACGTGCACCGTCCGCGCGTGCAGCACGCGGGTTTCGTCGTGCTGAAGTCGCCGGACGTGCCTTCGATGCTGATCGAGACGGCCTTCATCTCCAACGCGACGGACGAACGACGCCTGCGCGATCCCGCCCACCAGTCGCGTATTGCCGCGGCGGTGCGCACCGGCGTGCGCAACTACTGGTACGACAACCCGCCGCCCGGTTCGAAGCTCGCAGCCATCGTGGCGGCACGGCGCGGCGGCACGGCGGGCAGCGGCACAGTCGTCGCAGGACGCTGATTCCGCGCGCTTTGCTATGCTCGCGCACCCGGCGCGAGCCGCCTGACGTACCCTTGCTCCATGCCGATCCGGGTCCTGCCCGAGCAGCTCGTCCACCAGATCGCCGCCGGCGAGGTCGTCGAGCGCCCGGCGTCCGTGATCAAGGAACTGGTCGAGAACAGCCTCGACGCCGGCGCGCTCGCGATCGACATCGAGGTGGAGCAGGGCGGCGCCGAGCTCTGTCGCGTGCGCGACGACGGCATGGGGATCTCCGCGGACGAGTTGCTGCTCGCTCTGGCCCGCCATGCCACCAGCAAGATCGGCAGCATCGATGACCTCGAGGCGGTGCGCACGCTGGGCTTTCGCGGCGAGGCGCTGCCGAGCATCGCATCCGTCTCGCGCATGCGCATGATCTCGCGTCCGCGCGGAGCCGACATGGCGCAGATGGTTGCCGCCGTCGACGGCGCCCTGACGGGCCCGGCACCGCACCCTCATCCACAGGGCACGACGGTCGAAGTGCGCGACTTGTTCTTCAACGTGCCTGCGCGACGCAAGTTCCTGCGATCCGAGCGCACCGAGCTGTCGCAGATCGAGCGGCTGGTGGAGCGGCTTGCGCTCAGTCGTTTCGACGTGGGTTTCCGGCTGTCGTCCGCGCGCAAGGTGCTCGCGGATCATCCACCGGCGCGCGACGAACGGGCGCGCGACGCGCGCGTCGCGGCAATGCTCGGCGAGGACTTCATCGGCAACGCGATGAAGCTCGACCACGAAGGGTCCGGTCTGCGGCTGCACGGCTGGTTCTGCCTGCCGACGTATGCACGCAGCCAGGCCGACCAGCAGCACTTCTTCCTCAATGGCCGGCCGCTGCGCGACAAGCTCGTCGCCAGTGCGGTGCGGCTCGCGTACCGCGACGTGCTCTTTCACGGCCGCCATCCCGCGTACGTGCTGTTCCTCGAGATGGATCCCGCACGCGTCGACGTCAACGCGCACCCGCAGAAACTCGAGGTGCGTTTTCGCGAGCCCGGCCTGGTCCACGATTTCCTCTTTCGCACGCTCGAGCGCGCGCTCGCCGAGACGCGTCCCACGCAGGCTGCGGCCGACTCGGTTCCGGCCGCTCGTGCCGACTGGTCGCTGCCCCTTCCGACTAACCCCTATCCCCTATCCCCTATCCCCTCTTCGGCGGCAGGCGGACTAACCGCCGCGACGGATATGTATCGCGCGTTTGACCAGGTGCGCGAAATCGCGGCATCTGACGCCGCCGCGCCCGCTGCCGAGCATCCTCTCGGCTACGCCATCGCGCAGCTGCACGGCGTCTACATCCTCGCGCAGGCGCAAGGCGGCCTCGTTCTCGTCGACATGCATGCCGCGCACGAGCGCACCACCTACGAGCGGCTGAAGGCCTCGCTGCAGTCCGACCGCTTGCCGGCGCAGCCGCTGCTGGTGCCGATCGCGGTTCAGCTTGCAGTCGCGGACGCGGACGACGTGGAGGCGCACGCCGAGTTGTTCGCGAGCCTCGGCCTCGACATCGATCGCAGCGGGCCCGCGAGTGTGCTGATGCGATCGACGCCGGCGCTGCTGCCCAACGTCGATCCCGCCACGCTGCTCAAGGACATGATTGCGGACTTGCGCGAGCACGGCCGCGCCGCGACGTCGGCGGCCTTCGACCGGGCCCTCGGCACCATGGCGTGTCACCAGGCCGTCCGCGCCAACCGCCGGCTGACCGTGCCCGAGATGAATGCGCTGCTGCGGGAAATGGAGCAGACGGTGCGCAGTGATCAGTGCGTGCACGGACGTCCGACCTGGTCGTTCGTCAGCATGGACGATCTCGACCGGCTGTTCCTGCGCGGACGATGACTGCCGCGGCGAGTAC
>JBAVJR010000163.1:0-3437 GCA_049687855.1 Steroidobacteraceae bacterium
GTCAATGGGTAATGACTGTCGATGTCGATGGTCATCGCAACGGGCCTCGATCAGGGAGCAAGCCGCAGAAAAATGGCGGAATGGGGTGGCAGGTCGACATGCGCGCCCTGCACTCTCGCCGACTGCAGCGCCAGGATGGCTTCGCGCGCGCCCTTTGGTGCAGGCACCTGCCGTGCAGCCGCACCGACGTTGAAGGCCAGCCACAGTACGTCGTCCTCGTGCCGGCGCCGCGCGATCAACAGCGAGTCATCGGCCCGCTCGACATCGAAGCTGCCGAGTCGCAGCGCCGCATGCTGTCGGCGCAATGCAAGTAGCGTGCGCGTGAACGCAAGGGTCGATGACGGGTCCCGTTCCTGCAGATCTACCGCGAGCACCTGATGCGCGGCGTCGAGGGGCAACCAGGGGGTGCCGCGTGTAAATCCGGCATGGGGCGGGGCGGCTTCCCAGGGCATCGGTGTGCGGCATCCGTCACGGCCCTTGTTCAGGGGCCAGTGCGCCTTGCCGAAGGGATCCTGCAGATCTTCGAAGGCGACCTCGCTCTGCGGCAGGCCCAGTTCTTCGCCCTGGTACAGGAAGATCGTGCCGCGCAGCGCGGCGAGCAGAGCGAGGTGCAGGTGCGGCGTTGCGCCGGGGCCCGCTTGATCGGTGACGGTGGCCAGCGTCTCGGTGCCGCCGAACGCGAACGAACCACCGCCTCCTGCACCCCAGCGCGATGCCACCCGTGGCACGTCGTGATTCGACGTTGCCCACGAGGGCCAGGCTCGCGCGCCGCCAATCGAGTCCTGGTTCCAGGGCGCGAGGCACGCCGCGACGTAGACGGGATCGTGTCGGTCGCCGAGCAACGCGAACGAGTACGCAGTGTGCAGACGACGCGCGCCCAGCGTGTACTCGATCATCCGGGGCAAGCTGTGCGCGCCGCCGATTTCGCCAACCGCCATGCGACCCGGATAGCGATCGAGCAGCGCACGCAATCGCTCCAGGAACGGCAACGTCTCTGGTCGATTCGCGTTGTACTCGTGGCGCTGCATCAGCACCGGCGAGTCGCCGGCTTCCCCCGGCGGCAGTGCGGGGTTGTCGCGGAGTGCGAGGTCGTGGAAGTACAGGTTGGCGGTGTCGAGACGAAAGCCGTCCGCACCACGGTCGAGCCAGAAGAGCGCGACGTCGAGGATCGCATCCTGCACGGCCGGGCAATGAAAATTCAGGTCAGGCATCTGCGGCAGGAAGTTGTGCAGATGGTATTGGCGACGGCGCGGTTCCCAGCGCCACGCGGAGCCCCCCATCCAGCTCTGCCAGTTGTTGGGCGGGGAGCCGTCGCGCTTCGCGTCCGCCCATACATACCAATCCGCGCGCGGATTGTCGCGGCTCGCCCGGCTTGCACGGAACCATGGATGTTCCTCGGCCGTGTGCGACCACACCTGGTCGATGATCACTTTCAGGCCGAGCGCATGCGCCTTCGCAAGTACTGCGTCGAATTGCGCGAGGGTGCCAAAGACCGGATCGACGCCAACGTAATCACTGACGTCGTAACCAAAGTCGCGCATCGGCGATGGAAAGAACGGGGACAGCCAGATGCCATCGACGCCGAGGCTCGCAACGTAGTCGAGGCGCAGGAGTACGCCCGCGAGGTCGCCGACCCCATCGTCGTTGCTGTCCTGGAAGCTGCGCGGATAGATCTGGTAGAGGGCGGCGCCGCGCCACCAGTCGGCTTGCTGCATGACCGGGCTCTGCGTGAGTGCTCCGGACTCAGTATCGGCGCATCATCCACGCCGATGTTCGTCTGAAAGCACCGGAATCGACTGTTTTCTGACATCGGATTTATGCAGTCGAATCCCTGCATGTCGTATTCGAACCTGGCGGCCGTCAGCGCAGCCTTCGATGCGTGCGGGTCATGCGCCTGACCGGAACTGTCCCGCGTCATATGGGGGGACGGCACCGGGCCGCGAGGCAACGAAGGCCGCGAGATGCGCCGCGCGCTCCATCGCCAGCGACGCAGGGCGTCCAGCCAGTAATTCCGACAGCAGCATGGCGAGGAACGCATCCCCGGCGCCGATCGTGTCGACCACCGCGGTGGCGAAGGCCGCCTGCCTGGTCCACCGGCCGTCGTGCCACAGCACCGCGCCTTCGGGCCCGCGCGTGATGCACAGCGTGGTCGTGCCGAATTGCAGCGTGAGGAACTCCTGCAGGTGCCCAGGCTCGGGCTCGATGTCGAACCAGCGTGCTAATGCGACCAGCTCATGCTCGTTCAGTTTGACGAAGTCCGCGCGCTCGAGCGAACGCATCGCAACGTCCCGATCCGCGTGCGGCGCGCGCAGGTTCACGTCGAGCACGCGCCATTCGGCGACACCGAGGATGCTGTCGATTGCGCTGCGGCTGGCCGGTGCGCGTTGCGCCAGCGTCCCGAACACGACGGCACGCGATCTGCGGGCAGCATCAAGCACGGCTGCGCCGGCCTCGATGCGGTCCCACGCGGCGGGTTCAAGGAACGCATAGGACGCCGAGCCCGTCGCGTCGAGCACGGCGCGCGCCTCGCCGGTTGACAGCTGCATGTCGGTCTGCACATGACTCGTGTCGAGATGCAGCTCATGCATGCGCTCAAGCGCCAGATGGCCGCGCGGATCGATGCCGACCCGGCTCACCAATGCAGCGGGCGTGCCGAGACGCGTGAGATGCGCAGCGACGTTGAGGGGTGCACCGCCCAGGAACTCACCCGTAGGCAGCACGTCCCACAGCGCTTCGCCGACGCACAGCACGGCTGCCGGAATCGTCACTGCGAACTCTGCACGTAACAGCGTTTACGCTGGAACGGCATTGCCGGGGCTTGCGCGCGCCACGTGATTGCGGTGGACGTCATGCCCGCAGCAGCGGCAGTACCGCATAGCACGCGCCGGTCGTGTGGTAGTCGACCTTGCCGGCCGGACTCTTTTCGTCCGTCGTGTTCACGTTGTCGCGAGTCAGCAGCCGGAACCAGGCGCCATGCCGGTGATCGATCCAGTGTTCCCAGCAGTAGGCCCAGAGCCGGTCGTACCACGCCCAGTAGTCGACGTTGCCGGTGCGATGCGCAAGCACGGCAGCAGCAGCCAGTGTCTCGCATTGCACCCAGTGGTACTTGCGATCGTCGCAGATCGATAAGTCCGGGCCGAAACCATAGTAGAGGCCCCCATGTTGATCGTCCCAGGCGTGACGCACGGCTTGACCGAACAGAGCTTCGGCGCGTGGCAGCAGCCAGGGCAGCGGCAGATGGCGCTCGAGCGTCAGCAGCAGGCGCGCCCACTCGGTGAAATGCCCGGGTTGATAGCCCCACGGCCGGAAGATGTTCGTGCGGTCGTGGCGGTTGTACTCCCAGTCAATCGTCCAGTCGGCGTGGTAGTGCTCCCAGATGAGGCCGCCCGCGATCGTAGCCTGCCGCATGGCAATCGACTCCGCGATTACGGCAGCTC
>JBAVJR010000164.1:0-3077 GCA_049687855.1 Steroidobacteraceae bacterium
GTCATGGAACGTCGTGTCATTGCGATTCTTCCGGTCACTGTGTGCACTGGCCAAAAGGCAACGTGCTGCAGTGCAGCTTCTCGGTATCGTAGGTCTGGTCCTTGCCGTGGCAGACCACGCAGCCTTCCGCGGACGACGACGGCACCAGCGCCTTGGCCACGCCGAAGCTGCCGCCCTGCGACTGCATGTGGGTCGCAGCCGCAGCAGATGTGTGGCAGCCCTTGCAGGTTCCCGCCGTTGCCGAGTCGGCGAGGTCGTCCTTCCAGGCGAGCGTCGCCGGGTCGTCGGTGAGGGTCGTCCCCGCGTCGACGGTGATGGGCAGCGCGCTGTTGCGGGCCGTGTAGGCCTTGCCGTCCACGTGGCAGCCCGTGCAGCGGGCCAGGCTCTGTGGATAGGTGACCGCACCAGACGGCACGACGTTGCTTGCATGCAGGTTATGGATGAAGGCGCCCAGCGCCAGCGGACCGAAGGTGTCGGTGTCGAACGTGCCGCCTACGCTCGAGTTGTGACAGACCGTGCAGATGATCGGGTCGCCAGCGCGACTGCCGCCATGCAGGGCCAGGCGCTTATGGCAGGTCTCGCACTTCGCCTGCTCGACGAGTTTCTCGCGTGGCGCGCCGCCCCCGAAGGCGAAGGCGCTTTCCGGATAGGCTTCGGAGCCATCCGGCATCACGCGACGGCCTTCGAGCACGACCATCAGGCCCTTGCCGAGGGTCGCGTCGTCGAAGCCGGCAGGCAGCGGCTGGGCCAGCGTGTAGCTGAAGGTGCCGTTGCCGTTGTCGACGACGCTGGCCATGCTGGCGATCAGGTCGATGACGGTGGCCTCGCCGCGGTCGGCCTGGTACAGGTCACCCGCAACGTCTGCAACGTTGTGGATGTCGGCAGTCGACCAGGCAAAGTCGAGGCGTAACCGGCCCGTGGTGATGGCTTTCACGTCCACCGGGTTGCCGTCCGCACCGAGGATCTGGAAGGTCACCTTCGGCGCCTGGCCCGCGACAGCGTTCTCGACGCTCAGGATCTTGTAGGTGAACAGGCTGCCGTTCTCGATCCTCTTGCGGTCGGTATCCTGCTTGTGCGTCTCGAGGATGTCGCCCGCCACGCCGTCGGCGCGGTGGCAGCCACTGCAGGTGCCGTCGTTCGCCGTGTAGGCCGGGGGCAGGATCGTGCTCGAGTGCGTGTAGGTGTAGGTGTACTGGCCGGTCGTGGCGCTCGGTCCGGTCTTGTTCAGGCCGGCGTCATGGCAGCCGCCGCAGGCGGCCGCACCTGGATTCGTCTTCCAGTCGTCGCCCTGCGGCGACGTTGCCGACTGCACGTGGCAGGTTTCGCAGAACGCGATCGGCTGCGGATAGGTGACTTCGCCCGCGTCGAACAGCGTGCCGTTGAAACCATACACGACGTACGGACTGCTGCGGTTCTCGCCGCGATGGATCGAGTGCGCCATGTAGGCGAAATCCACCGACTCGCCCGAATCAGGATCGATCGTTGCCGGGTTGTGGCAGACGGCACAGTACTCGTTGCTGCGCCGCGGCCCGCCGTGTTCGGCAAACCGCACATGGCAGCCGGCGCAGTTCGCGGTTGCCGCAATCAGCTTGTTCGAAGTCACTGTGCCGCCGTTCGGCACGAAATCCTTGAACGGATTGTCCGGTGCCAATGCGCGGGCACTGCCGGAGAGGTCCAGCGCCACGCTGATGCGGTGCGTCAGGCTGGGCTCATAGGTCACGGCGATTGGCGTCGTGACCGCACCCAGGTCGACCGCCGACGTGTAGCGGTACTTGCCCGCTCCCAGTTCCTGCCAGCCACCGGCCACGCCGCTCTCAGTGTTCGCCTGCACGGCACTGGTCAGCGCCGGAGTCGGGATGCTGGGTGCGCCGCTGCGGTTGATGTAGCTCTGCCAGCGCGACGGGAAGCCGTTCGCGGCCGGCACGAGCTTGGCGACGCCAACGCGAAGAGTGGTTGGAGCGAGCCCGAGCACCGCACCGCCCTTGGCGGTCCTGACCGTGATCTCGATGACGGGCTTGTTGCCCGCAATGGCCGCGCTGTCGATCGACGCGACGAGCGTGCCGATGTCCGCAATCTGTTGCGCCGTCAGCGTCGCGCCGGTACCGACGTTCTTGACGTCGCCACCCAGCGCAATGGGGACATCTGCCGGTCCGGTGGGTCCCGTCGGTCCGGTCTGGCCGGTGTCACCGCCGCCGGGTCCTGCCGGGCCGGCGCCGCCGTCGTTCTCGCAGCCCGCAATGCCCAGCGAGGCCGTGAAGGCCAGCATGGCGATCAGGGGCAAGCGGGACCGCGCATGGGAACGAGCGCTGGAGAATTTCATCACTGGCACCTGGCTGTTCGGTAGGACTCGATGACCCCAAGGGACGGGTTCCCGCCGGCGCGGGCCGAATCCGGGTCGCGTCGATAGTATGCAGCTGAGATTTAGACTCGTACTCGTATATCTCCGTATGACCTGCCCCTTGCGTCGCGGCGATACCACAGGTGTCAGCGGCAGATGTCTATTAGCAACCTGCAGTTTGTCCTTTAGACTCCTGCGCCCTAGGAGTCCCCGATCCGTTATCCAACTGGAGAATTGCAGTGCTCAAGGCATCCATTGCCAGCGTGCTCGCCCTTGCCGCCGCCGTATCCCTGACCGGATGCAACGGCAAACCGCAGGAAGCAGCCAAGACCGACGTGGCCCCAGCCGCCGCCCCCGCCGACGCGGCCACCATGCCGGCAAATCACCCGCAGGCCCGGCCGACCGGCGAAGTCGACCTGAGCGGCATCGTGAAGGCCGAAGGCGGCAAGACCGTGGCAGAGTTGTTCGCCGAGAAGGACGCCCTGGCCGGCCAGAAGGTCGCGGTCCGCGGCAAGGTCGTGAAGACCAACGCGGGCATCATGAACAAGGACTGGTTGCACGTCCGGGACGGCTCGGGCACCGACGGCACCAATGACCTGACCGTGACGACCACCATGAACCCGCTGCCGCAGGTCGGCGACACGGTGCTGGTCACCGGCACGGCTGTCACCAACAAGGACTTCGGCATGGGTTACCAGTACCCCGTGCTGGTCGAAGACGCCGAAGTGAAGATCGAGGC
>JBAVJR010000165.1:0-12116 GCA_049687855.1 Steroidobacteraceae bacterium
TCGTGCCGACACATACTAGACTCCTGCAGCAGGCGAGTCAGCGAGGTGACCTTGTCGCGCCCCCCATTGCCAGTCCATGCCGAGCCGGACGTGCCGGATGACGCCACCAACTACATCTTCTTCGCCGACCGCGACGCTTTGGTTTTGTCGGGAGGCGGGGCGCGGGGCGCGTACCAGGTCGGGGTGCTGAAGGCGATCGCCGAATGGCTGCCCGCGGACGCCCCATGTCCGTTCGAGGTGCTCGTGGGCACCTCGGCCGGGGCGTTGAACGCCGCGGCTATCGGCGCCCGCGCTCATTCTTTGCGTGAAGCGGTGCAGTCGCTCGAAGCAGTCTGGGCCAACTTCCGTGTCGAGCAGGTCGTGCAGTCCAATTCGTTCACGATGCTGCGGTCGGGGTTGCACTGGATGGTTTCGCTGCTCTCTGCCGGCTGGATCGCCAAGCCTCCGCGTTCGCTGTTCGACACGACGCCGCTGTACGAACTGCTGACACGGGCCGTGCCCCTGGACCAGATTCCGGTGCAGATCGCGGCGGGCCGGCTGCATGCGCTGGCCGTCGCGACGACGAGTTACACGACCGGGCAGGCTGTCGCATTCTTCGACGGGACGGACGACGTCGATGGCTGGAACCGGGCGAGCCGCGCCGGGCGCAGGCGCCACATCGACCTCGACGTGCTGATGGCCAGTGCCGCGATCCCGTTCATCTTCCCGGCCTGGAGCATCGACGGCAACCACTACGGCGACGGCGCGATGCGCCAGCTGGCCCCGTTGAGTCCCGCCGTGCACCTCGGGGCGAACCGTGTGTTCGTGATCGGGACGCGCGGCAGCGCGGCCGCCACCCCACCGACAGGGGCCATCGCACAGGCCCCGCCGAGCCCGGGTCACCTGCTCGGGTTCGTGCTCGACTCGCTGTTCACGGACGGCCTGTCGATCGACCTCGAGCGCCTCAACCAGATCAACCGGTTGATCGTCGCGGCGGGCCATACCGAGCATCGGCCGATCCGCGCGACCGTGATCCAGCCGAGCGTCGACCCGACCGCCATCGCCATGAAACACGAACGCCGCATGCCCCGCAGCATCCGCACGCTGTTGCGCACGATGGGCGCCTACGAGGCGCGCGGAGGCCTGCTGGTCAGTTACCTGCTGTTCGACAAGTCGTACACCTGCGAGCTGATGGCGATGGGTTATGCCGACGCGCAGGCGCGGCGCGCGGAGATCGTTCCCTACCTCGCGCCCTGGGTTACCTGAGTACCAGGGTCCCGAGCCCGAGGAGCGAGGCGAACCCGATCACGTCGGTGACCGTCGTCACGATGACGCCCCCCGCGACGGCGGGGTCGACGCCGAATCGCTTCAGTGCGAGGGGTACCGTCACGCCGGCAAGCGCAGCCGCGAGCAGGTTCACGACCATCGCCGCGAAAATCACGAGCGCGATGCGCCACTGGTGGAACCAGAGCCAGGAGACGAGCGCCACCACGGTGGCCCACGCGAGCCCGTTCAGCAGCGCGACGCCGACTTCCTTGGTGAGCAGCCAGCGCGCGTTCGCACGCTCGATCTGGCCCAGCGCGAGGCCGCGCACGATCAGCGTCAGCGTCTGCGTGGCGGCGACGCCGCCCATGCTGGCCACGATCGGCATCAGCACGGCGAGCGCAACGATCTGCTGGATGGTGGCTTCGAACAGGCCCACGACCCACGCCGCGAGGAACGCCGTGCCGAGATTGATGCCCAGCCACACGCCGCGCCGGCGCGCGCTCGGCACGACTGGCGCGAACATGTCGGTGTCCTCGTCGAGGCCCGCCATGCTCATCACGGAGTGCTCGGCCTCGTCGCGGATCACGTCCACGACGTCGTCGATCGTGATGCGGCCGAGCAGGCGGCCCTCGTCCACGGAAATGACGGCGGCCGACACGAGGTCACGGTCCTGGAACAGGCTCGCGACCTCGGTGGCAGGTGTCGCCGGAGGAATGCCGGCGACGCCCGTGTCCATGACTTCGCCGACCGTGCGTTCCGGGTCCTCGGTCAACAGTCGCGTCAGGTGCAGCACGCCGAGATACCGGTCGTGGCGGTTCACCACGAACAGGGCGTCGGTCTTTTCCGGAATCTCGCCGCGCATGCGGAGATAGCGCAACACGGTCTCGAGCGTGACGTCGGGGCGCACGCTGACCGTGTCGGTGTTCATCAGGCCGCCGGCGGTGTCTTCCCCGAACCCGAGCACGGCGTTCAGGCGGTCGCGGTCCTGCGAGTCCATCGACCGCAGCACCTGCTGGTTGACGTTCTCCGGCAGGTCGCGCAGCAGGTCGGCGAGGTCGTCGACTTCGAGGCCTTCGGCAGCCGCGACGAGTTCCTCGGTTTCCATCGCGCTGATCAGGCCAGCGCGGACTTCCTCGTTGAGCTCGACCAGCACGTCGCCTTCGAGCTCGGGGTCGACCAGGTCCCAGACGACGTCACGCTGGGTCGACGGCAGGGATTCGAGCAGCGACGCGACTTCCGCGGGGTGCATCGAATTCACGAGCCGGTGCACCTGGCGCATCGTGCCCTCGTCGAGGGCGCGCTTGAGCGCCTCGAGGCGGGTCGGTGTACGGCGTGGCTGCAGCTCGGCGTTCACTCGTGCCGGCGGCTCGTGAGGTCGCGATGGCGGACGAGCGCGACACCCTCGCTGCCGCGGAAATGCGCAGCGAGGCGCTCGGCCAGGTACACGGAACGGTGCTGGCCGCCGGTGCAGCCCACGGCAACCGTGAGATAGCTGCGATTGGACCGCACCAGCGAGGGCAGCCAGCGTGCGATGAAGTCACGCACGTCCGCGAAGAACCGGTTCACTTCGGCCTCGTTGTCGAGAAACCGCGCGACCAGCTCATCGCGTCCCGTCAGCTCCCTCAGGGTCGGTTCCCAGTAAGGGTTCGGCAGCGCGCGCGCGTCGAACACGAAGTCCGCGTCGTCGGGCACACCGTGCCGGTAAGCGAACGACTGGAACAGGAGCGACGGTCCGGACTTCGCGCGTTCGACCAGGCGTCCCCGGATGAGTTCGCGCAGTTCGTGCACCGACAGTCGCGAGGTGTCGATCGTCAGGTCGGCTGCATTGGCGAGCGGTGCCAGCAGCCGCTCTTCCTGCTCGAGGGCTTCCATGAGCCCGACGCCATGGCGCGTGAGGGGATGCCTGCGCCGTGTTTCGCTGAAGCGCTTGAGCAGCGTCTCGCTGTCGGCGCGCAGGAACAACGTCTCGCACGCGATGCCGCTCTTGCGCAGTGTCTCGACCAGCCGTGGCACCTCCGCGAGGTCTTCAGGGCGATTGCGCGCATCGACGCCGACGGCTGTCTGGCGGTACGTGGACTCGCTGGTGCGGACGGTGTAGGCGATGAACCCGGGCAGCAGGCCTGCCGGGATGTTGTCGACGCAATAAAAGTCGAGGTCTTCCAGCATGTCGAGCGCGACGCTCTTGCCGGAGCCGGACAGGCCGCTGACCACGATCAATCGCATCTGACGCCACTACCCCCCGCGAAAAAGGTCTGCAACCACGCATTGTCGCCGGAACCGGAGTCCGCCGTCAGGGTGAAATCTCCGTACCGTGACGGTGTCGTGCCGCCTGCGGGTCACGGTGCTTTTCCTTGTGGCGGCGCACCTGCTCGTCGAGCTTGTCCGCCAGCAGGTCGATGGCGGCATACATGTCGTCGTGGACGGCGGCGGCATGCACCTTGCCGCCGGACAGGCGGATCGTGGCTTCGGCTGCGTGCCGCAGCTTCTCGACCGTAAGCGTGCACTGCACGTCGATGACGCGGTCGCAGTGCCGCAGGACGCGCGCAATCTTCTTCTCGACATAGCTCCGCAGCGGCGGCGTGATCTCGACGTGGTGTCCGCTCAGGTTGACTTGCATCGTCCCGACCTCCTGTTGGTTTACGCGTTGCCTCTCGTCAATTCGATCGCACCGGCGGGATTCGGTTCCCGCCGGCCCTGTGTTCACGCATGGGCGCGGGCGGCCGTCTGCCTGCGCTCGCTCGACGCTGCGAGGCCGAGAGCCTCACGGTACTTGGCGACCGTCCGCCGCGCCACCGTCACGCCTTCGCCCGCGAGCATCGCCGCCAGCTGGGCGTCGCTCAGCGGCTTCCCCGGGCTCTCGTCCGCGATCAGCTTGCGGATGCGGGCACGGATGGCGACCGAAGAAACGTCCTCGCCGCCGGCGCCGGAGACGTGGCTGGAGAAGAAATAGCGGAACTCGAAGATGCCGCGCGGCGTGTGCATGTACTTGCCCGTCGTCACGCGCGAGATCGTCGATTCGTGCATCGACACGGCCTCGGCCACGTCGCGCAGGATCATGGGTTGCATTGCTTCGTCGCCGTGCTGGAGGAACGCCGCCTGTCGCTGGACGATCGACCGCGCGACCTTGAGCAGCGTCTCGTTGCGGATTTCCAGGCTGCGGATGAGCCAGCGGGCCTCCTGCAGCTGCGCCCGCAGCGACGCGTAATCGGGGGAGCGCGAGACCAGGCCCGCGTACCCCTGGTTGACCCTCAGGCGAGGCACCGAGCCGGCATTGAGCTCCACGGCCCACCCCTGCTCGGTGCGCCGCACGAACACGTCGGGAACGATGTATTCGGGTTGCGCACCCGCAAACGCCGAGCCCGGCCGCGGATGGCAGCTGCGCACGAGTGCCAGCGCCACCTGCAGCGAATCCTCTTCGGCGCCGAGTGCGCGGCGCAGCGTGGCGAGATCCTTGTCCGCAATGGCCTGGAGATGGTCGCGCGCGATGACGATCGCGAGATCGCGTCCCGGCGTGTCTGCGTCCAGCTGCGCAAGCTGCAGGACCAGGCATTCGCTCAGCGTGCGGGCGCCGACGCCGGCCGGATCGAGCGCCTGCACCAGCGCCAGGACCTGTTCGACGTCCGCCTCCGTGACGGGCAGGTCGGCGCTCAGGTCCCGGGCGATCTCTACGGGCGTCTGGGTGAGATAACCGTCGTCGTTCAACGCGTCGATGATCGCCTCGCCGATCCACACCTGGCGCGGATCGAGCGGGCTGATTTCCAGCTGCCAGACCAGGTGCTGGTGCAGGTCGCGGCCGCGTTCGTCGGTGAATTCGAGCGGGCGGTCGTCGTCGTCGGAGCGGGACCCGTCGCCGGACGGCGTCGAGGACTCGGCCCAGGGGTCTTCCATCTCGACGATGACGTCGTCGGCGGTGGGTTCGTCGGATTCGGCGGGTTCACCTGCTTCCGCGGACCCGGCTTCGACCTCGCCCGTGGGCGTGGCCTGGTCGAGCGAGGCGAGGTCGATCGTGTCGTCCTCGTCCTGCTCGAGCATGACGTTGGTCTCGAGCGCCTCCATCACCTGGGCCTGCAGCTCGAGCACGGGCAACTGCAGCAGCTTGATGGCCTGCTGCAGCTGCGGGGTCATCGTAAGCTGCTGACCGAGCTTGAGTTGCAGGGCCGGCTTGAGCATTGACGGGTCGGCGTTCGGAGCGAAAACGTGGCTGGTGCGAGCGGACTCGCGCCAGCCGTGTCAGAGACGGAAATCCTGGCCCAAGTAGACCTCACGCACCTGCGGATTGGCAAGAATCTCTTCCGCCGAACCGGACGCGATCACACTTCCGGCGCTGACGATGTAGGCGCGGCTGCAAATGCCAAGCGTTTCGCGCACGTTGTGGTCGGTGATCAGCACGCCGATGTTGCGCGCACTGAGGTGACGGATGATGCGCTGGATGTCGATGACCGAAATCGGATCCACGCCCGCGAACGGTTCGTCGAGCAGGATGAAGCGGGGCTCCGCGGCCAGCGCGCGCGCGATCTCGACGCGCCGGCGCTCGCCGCCGGACAGGCTCATGCCGCTGCTCGACCGGATGTGGCCGATATGCAGCTCCTCGAGCAGCGAATCCAGCGCGGCACGACGCGCGTCTTCGTCATCGAGGTCGGCTCGCGTCTCGAGGATCGCCAGGATGTTGTCCTCGACCGAAAGCTTGCGGAACACCGACGCCTCCTGCGGCAGGTAGCCCACGCCCAGCTGCGCCCGGCGGTACATCGGCAGGCGCGTCAGTTCCTTGTCGTCGAGGTGGATGCGGCCGTCATCGCACGGCACCAGGCCCACGATCATGTAGAAGGCGGTGGTCTTGCCGGCGCCGTTCGGGCCGAGCAGTCCGACGACTTCCCCGGAGGAAACCTCGAGCGACAGGTCTTTCACCACCTGCCGCGAGCGATAGCTCTTGCCCAGCGCCTCGGCGCGCAACCTGCTCGTCGTCATGTCCCGTCGCCCTTTTCGGGCGTTGCGCTCTTGTCGGGAGTCGTGTCCTTGTCGGGCGTCGTGACCGGGACCTTCTTCGGGGGATTGATCGTGATCTGCACGCCCCCCGGGTCTTTCTCGCTCGGGTTGGCCTGCACGCGCTCGCGGCTGATGTCGTAGACCAGCGTGTTGCCGCGAATCTCGTTGTTGCCGTCGGTGAGCCAGGCGTCACCCGTCAGGCGCACGGTGGCGGCCTTGACGTCGTAATCGATGGCGGCTGCACGTCCCCGCGCGACCTGGTTCCTTTCCTTGAGCTGCTGCTCGAACTGCGCCGGCGCCCCCTTGATCGACGCGCTGGCGATCGCGTTGTTCCTGAACATCACGCGCGCCTCGCTCGACTGCAGCTTGCCGCCGGGCACCATGATCTTCACGTCGCCCTGCAGCCGCCACTCGGAGTTGTTGAACTCGAGCCCGGTCGCGCTCGCCTGCTGCGCGGTGACCTCGAGCCCGCCCTGCGTGATCTTCACGCGCCTGAACAGCAGCGTGTTGTTCTTGTAGTCGAAATCCGACGACGCGGCTTCGAGGTTGATCGGAAGCTCCGAGTTGCCTGGCGGCAGGCCGGTCTGCGCGCGTGCGAACGGAACTGCGACCAGCAGCGCCACGGCGGCCAGCAGCAAACTGCGCGCCCGGCGCCGTCTAAGGTTTGAACTGGCCATTGACGTTCGATTCTAGCCGCAGCGTTCCCTGGTTCAAACCGACGCGCATGCCGCGTCCGCGCAATTGGTGGGGTCCGAAATCCACGGTCACGGCTGCCGCGGTCTGCACCACGTTCGTGCGCGTGTCGTAAGCCAGCTCGTCCGTGCGGATGACGGCTTTGGCCCCGCTGCGCTCCGCCTCGCCGACGACGAGCACATTGCCCTCCAGCTGCAGCGACCCGTGGTCGCTCGGCATGCGGCCGCGATCCGCAGTCACGTGCCATTCGCCCTGCTCTTGCGTGGTGTAGTCGAGTTCGAGCTGCGCGAGGCGCACGCTCTGGTCAGCGAGCTGTTGCTCAATCGATTTGGCACGCACGACGACCCGCGGCCGGCCATCCGCGCCGAGCTCGGTGAGCCTGGCGTCATTCAGGTAATAGCCGCGCTCGTCCGGCGCAGGCGCGAACTGCGTCGCGTCGTCCGGGCTGCCCGCCAGCAGGGTGAGCAGCAGGGCGCCTCCGGCCACCACCGCCACCATCGTCACCATGCGCTGGATCAGGTGCCGTGTGCGGTCAGCAGCAGATCGCATATTTCCCTCACGGCGCCGTGGCCGCCGGCCGAAGGCGTGGTCCAGTGGGCTGCGGCGCGCGCCGTCGGATGGGCATCCGCCACGGCGACCGCCAGGGTTGCGCGCTCGAGCATCGGCACGTCGGGAGTGTCGTCGCCCACGCAGGCAAGCGCGTCGGCAGCGACCTGGAGTTCGCGCAGGAGCTCGTCCAGTGCAGCGCGCTTGTCGGCAATGCCCTGGCGCACGTGGCGAATGCCGAGCTCCGCCGCGCGGCGCGTGACCGCCGGCGAATCGCGGCCGGAAATGATGGCCACGGCGATACCCGCGCGCTGCACGGCGACGATGCCGGAGCCATCGCGCACGTGGAAGACCTTCATCTCTTCGCCAGTGGCCGTCAGGTGCAGGCGGCCGTCGGTCAGCACGCCGTCGACGTCGAGCACGAGCAGCCGGACGCGGCGGGCACGCTCGAGCAGGGCCGGATCGTGCTGCGTCACATGACACCCGCGCGCAGCAGGTCGTGGACGTTGAGGGCGCCGACCAGCAGTCGATCGTCGTTCGACTGGACGACCGGCAGGGACGTGATGCGATGCGTTTCCATCAGGTGCACGGCCTCGGCCGCGAGCATGCGCGGCTCGGCGACCTTGCACTTCGTCGTCATGACGTCTGCCATGCGCGTGGCGTGGATATCTAGCTGCCTGTCGAGCGTGCGGCGCAGGTCGCCGTCCGTGAAGATCCCGAGCACACGGCCCGCGGCGTCCACTACCGTGGTCATGCCCAGGCCCTTGCGGCTCATCTCGAGCAGGCCGGCGCTCAGCGGCGTGTCCGGCCCGACCCGCGGCAGCTCGTCGCCTTTGCGCATGACGTCCTCGACGTGCAGCAGCAGCCGCCGGCCGAGGCTGCCGCCGGGGTGCGAGCGCGCGAAGTCGTCTTCGGTGAAGCCGCGGGCCTCGAGCACCGCGATCGCGAGCGCATCACCCATGGCGAGGCTTGCTGTCGTGCTGGCCGTCGGCGCGAGGTTGAGCGGGCAGGCTTCGGCGGGCACGCTCACGTCGAGCGCGACGGTTGCGTAGCGGGCCAGGGTGGAACTGCCGTTGCCCGTCAATGCGATCAGCGGCACGTCGAGCCGCTTGATGACCGGCAGTATGGTCAGCAGTTCGTCCGTCTCGCCGGAGTTCGAGAGCGCGAGCACGACGTCGGCCGCCGTGATCATGCCGATGTCACCGTGGATCGCCTCGCCGGGATGCAGGAAGAAAGACGGGGTGCCGGTGCTGGCCAGCGTCGAGGCGATCTTGCTGCCGACGTGGCCGGACTTCCCCATGCCGGTGACGACGACCTTGCCCTTGCAGGCCATGACGACGGCGCAGGCGCGGGCGAACGAGTCGTCGAGACGGTGCTCGAGGGCGGCGACGGCTGCGGCCTCGGTGGCGAGGACACGGCGGCCGCGGGCGATCATCAGGCTCGGGTCGGTCATGGCACGGGGCAGGGCGATCCAGGGAGACTGACAGTCTACAGCCTACAGCCGGCACGCCTTCTCCTTTAGACTTGGGGGCTCTATCCGACCCGGCGATCTCACCATGACGGCCGACGAAGTCACCCAACTGATCCTCGCCGGCCTGCCCGGCGCCCAGGTGCGCGTGCTGACCGACGACGATACCCACTTCGAGGCCATGGTCATCGCGACCCAGTTCGAGGGCAAGCGCTCCATCCAGCGCCATCAGCTCGTCTACGCAGGGCTGGGTGCCAGGATGGGACGTGAGGTCCACGCCCTGTCGATCCAGGCCTACACCCCTGCCGAGTGGCAGGCCGAGCGGGGCGCTGCCGCGCCGCGCTGACCAGGAGCCGATCCGTGGACAAACTGCAGATTCGGGGCGGCGTGCCGCTCGACGGTGAAGTTCGCATCTCCGGCGCCAAGAACGCTGCCCTGCCGATCCTCGCGGGGGCCCTGCTCGCGGACTCGCCGGTCACCATCGGCAACGTGCCGCACCTCAAAGACGTCACCACCATGATCGAACTGCTCGGCCGCATGGGCGCGAGCGTGACCGTTGACGAGCGGATGCGCGTCGAGGTCGACCCCACGACGACGATCGAGACTTCCGCACCGTACGAACTCGTCAAGACCATGCGCGCGGCGATCCTCGTGCTCGGTCCGCTGGTCGCGAAATACGGTCGCGCCGACGTCTCGCTGCCCGGCGGCTGCGCCATCGGCGCGCGTCCGGTCGACATCCACGTGGCCGGCCTGCAGGCCATGGGCGCGGAGGTTCACATCGAGAACGGCTACATCCGTGCGCGCGCCGGGCGCCTGCAGGGCGCGCGGATCGTCATGGATACGGTCACCGTCACCGGCACCGAGAACCTGATGATGGCCGCGTGCCTGGCCGACGGGCAGACGATTCTCGAGAACGCGGCGCGCGAACCGGAAATCGTGGACCTGGCCCAGTTCCTGGTCGCCATGGGCGCCAGGATCAGCGGGCACGGCACCGACACCATCCTGGTCGAGGGGGTCGAACGCCTGCATGGCACGCACTACGAGGTGCTGCCCGACCGCATCGAGGCGGGCACGTACCTGGTGGCTGGCGCGATCACCGGCGGCCGGGTCCGGGCGCGCAACGCCCGGGCCGAGCACCTGGACGCGGTGCTGGGCAAGCTGATCGAAGCCGGCGCGGCAGTGATCCGTGGCGACGGTTTCGTCGAGGTGAACATGCATGGCCGCAGGCCCAGGGCGGTCGACATCCGGACGGCGCCGCACCCCGGGTTTCCGACCGACATGCAGGCCCAGTTCGCGGCCCTGAACACCGTCGCGGACGGGGTCGGCACGATCGTGGAGACGATTTTCGAGAACCGGTTCATGCACCTGCTGGAAATGCGGCGCATGGGCGCTGAAATCCGGCTCGAAGGCAACACGGCGATCATCAAGGGCGTGACGAAGCTGACCGCCGCGCCGGTCATGGCCACCGACCTGCGCGCCTCGGCCAGCCTCGTCATCGCGGGGCTGGTGGCCGAGGGCACCACGGACGTCGAGCGCATCTACCACATCGACCGCGGGTATGAATGCATCGAGGAGAAGCTGGCGGGCCTTGGCGCGCAGATCCGGCGCGTGAATGACAGGGGCTAGGTAGGCGAGGAAGGACAGGAAGGACAGGAAGGACAGGAAGTGTAGGAAGTGTAGGAAGTTCAGGAAGTTCAGGAAGTAACACCTTCCTCCCCTTGCTCCCCTTCCGCCCCTTCCTCCCCTTCCCTCGAGCCCTATCCCCTATCCCCTTTTGGCTATAATGCGCTGCTGCCCCCCGGGGATCGTGAGGAGAGAGCTGGATGACCGAAGAAGTCGATGCGGGCAGGCGCCATTTCCTGACCGTCGCCACCGTCGCGACCGGGGCCGTGGGCGCCGCGTTCGTCGCCGTGCCGTTCCTGGCCTCCTGGCAACCCAGCGCCCGCGCGAAAGCCATGGGTGCCCCGGTGGAAGTGGACATCAGCAAGCTCGAACCCGGCGCGATGCTCAAGGTCGAATGGCGCGGCAAGGCGATCTACGTCGTGCACCGCACGCCGCAGATGCTGGCCCAGCTTGACGGCGTCGTCGGCGAGCTGAGCGACCCGGATTCAGCCGAGTCAGACCAGCCGGAATTCGCCAGGTCCGCCGCGCGTGCGCTGAAGCCCGAGTACCTCGTGCTCGTCGGCGTGTGCACGCACCTCGGCTGCGCACCGCTCGACAAGTTCACGCCGGGCGACGTCACGGTCTCGCCGGACTGGCAAGGCGGCTTCTTCTGCCCGTGCCACGGCTCCAAGTTCGACATGTCGGGAAGAGTGTTCAAGAACGTGCCGGCGCCCACGAACCTGCCCGTGCCGCCCTACCGGTTCGTGACCGACGCCCGCATCCTGATCGGCGCCGAGAAGGGGAACGCGTGATGAGCACAGCCGCTGACAAGGTTGCAGCCAGGCCGGGCAGCGGACGCCTTGCGTCGCTGACCGCGTGGATCGACGAGCGCTTCCCGCTGACGGCCCTGTGGAAGTCGCAGGTGGCCGAGTACTACGCGCCGAAGAACATGAATTTCTGGTACTTCTTCGGCTCGCTGGCCCTGGTCGTGCTGGTGATCCAGATTCTCTCGGGCCTGTTCCTGACGATGAACTACAAGCCGTCGTCCGCCGACGCCTTCGGTTCCGTCGAATACATCATGCGCGACGTCGAGTGGGGCTGGCTGATCCGCTACATCCACTCGACCGGCGCCTCGGCGTTCTTCATCGTCGTCTACCTCCACATGTTCCGCGCGCTGCTGTACGGGTCGTACCAGAAGCCGCGCGAGCTGCTGTGGATCTTCGGCATGCTGATCTACTTCGCGCTGATGGCCGAAGGATTCTTCGGCTACCTGCTGCCGTGGGGCAACATGTCGTACTGGGGCGCGCAGGTGATCGTGTCGCTGTTCGGCGCCATCCCGGTGGTGGGCGACTCGCTCACCGAGTGGATCCGCGGCGACTTCTACATCTCTGACGTCACGCTGAACCGCTTCTTCGCGCTGCACGTCGTCGCCATTCCGTTCGCGCTCGTCTTCCTCGTGATCGCGCACCTGATGGCGCTGCACGAAGTGGGCTCCAACAACCCGGACGGCGTGGAGATCAAGAAGGTCAAGGGACCGGACGGCATCCCGCTCGACGGCATCGCCTTCCACCCGTACTAC
>JBAVJR010000166.1:0-2014 GCA_049687855.1 Steroidobacteraceae bacterium
GTGACCTGGGGCAGCCCTGCAAAGCCATGGACCATCCCCGCGTAACGACGGGAAATGACGTCGACGCCCGCGGCCAGCAATCTCGCGGCGAACGCCTCGCCCTCGTCACGCAGTGGATCGCACTCGGCAGTCACCACGCTGGTCGTTGGCAGCCCTGCAAGATCCGCCCGCAGCAAGGCCACCAGCGGGTTGACGGCATCGTCCGGTGCGCCGAGGTACTGGCTCCATGACCATTGCACCCCGCTGCGGGCGAGCAGGTGTCCGCGCCCGTAGGCATGCATCGATTCGGTATCGCACGCCGGATCCAGCATGGGATAAAGCAGCGCGACATGACGCACGCGGGGCCCGTCGCGCCTCGCGCGCAATGCGGTTGCCACGGCGAGATTGCCTCCTGCGCTGTCGCCGCAGAGCGCGATTCGTTCGCCATCGACATCCAGGCTCACAGCGTCCGCCGCAACCCAGCGGAGCGCCGCCGTGCAGTCATCGAGGGCACCGGGAAAGCGTGTTTCCGGCGCGCGTCGATAGTCGACGGCAACGACCGCGCACCCACTGCTCGACGCAAGCCGGTGGCAGATCGAATCGTGCGTGTCGAGGTCGCCGAGCACGAAGCCGCCGCCGTGGCAGAACACGATGACCGGTACGCGAGCCACGCTCGTAGGCCGGTAGATCCGCACCTGCAGCGGACCTGCAGGACCCGACAGCACCCGATCCTCGACCGCATGAATCGGCGTCTTCGGCGCCGTGATCAAGTACGCCTTGTTACCGGCCCGCATGTCGTCGACCGAAACGTGGGCGGGCGGCGCGCGCAATTCGCTGCGCTTGTCGGCGAGCAAAGCGGCGAAGGCCGCATCGACTGGCATTTCGAAGTACCCCGCGTGGCACTGCCCTTCAGCGCGCCGCAACCACTTCGATCTCGACCAGCGCGCCCGGCAAGGGCAGCGCCGCCACCTGCACGGTGGTCCGCGCCGGCAGGTTGCCGTTGCTCGCTTCGCCGAAGTAGCGCGAGTAAGCCTTCATCAGGCCGCCGAAATCCATGCCGCCACCCTTCGCCGGGTCGCCCACCATGAAGACGTTCATCTTCACGACGTCGGCCATCGTGAGTCCTGAGGCGGCGAGTTCCTTCTCGATCTTGGCGAGGACGCTCGCCGACTGGGTTTCGGTGTCGCCGAGGCGCTCGCTGCTGCCGGCCGGTGCATCGGGCTTCACGACGTCCGCCAGCGTGCCGCTGACGAAGACGATTCGCGCAGTGCCCGGCACGGCAACGCTGCTCGCGATCGGGAAATCGGCGAGCGGCCGGCGCACGATCGCATCGGCGCCTGAAGCTGAGAGCGGTAGAACGAGAACTGCATACGTAAATGTCGATGCAAGCAGTCGGCGGGCGAATGTCTTCATGGAACCTCCTGTCGGGCTGGCGCTGGCACGCCGCAACGCAAAAAAAGCGCATGGCCGCGGCGGACATAGCATACTCAGTCCAGAATAATGCTCGCAGGGGAATAGCGATGGACTCAACAGGGACCTCTCGCAGGAAATTCCTGCAGGCCTCCGGTGGCAGTTTAGGTCTGGCCTGGCTCGCGGCCGCATGGCCCCAGGTCGTCGCTGCAGCCGAGCACGCCCACGCGATGGCAGCGGCGGATGCCGTCGATCGCAGCAAGTTCCTGTTGCTGACCGCGGCGCAGGCTCGTGACGTCGACGCGATCGCCTCGCAGATCGTCCCGAGCGGCGCGACGCCGGGAGCGCATGAGGCAGGTGTCGTCTACTTCATCGACCAAGTGCATGCCGGGCTGTGGAAGAAGAACGGCCAGGACTTCGTGGCGGGCCTGACCGACTTCCAGGCGAAGTGCGCAAAGCACCATCCGGGCGTCGCGCAGTTTGCAGACCTGTCGTTCGACGACCAGACCGCGTACCTGAAGCACATCGAGCACACACCGTTCTTCGGCGGCATGCGGTTCCTGACAGTGCTCGGGCTGCTTGCCCTGCCCTCCTATGGCGGCAACGCGGGCAAGCTCGGCTGGAA
>JBAVJR010000167.1:0-3919 GCA_049687855.1 Steroidobacteraceae bacterium
GTGCCGATGTAGCCGCTCGCGCCGAAGACGAGCTGCAGTGAACCGGTCTCGGCGGCGGGCATTCCCCGGTCAGCGCGAGAAGATCGCGGCGACGAACAGCAGGATCGAGCCCACGGCCTGCAGGCCGATGGTCATTTCGATGCTCTTGGTCAGCACGGGGCGCGTGACCTGCTCGCCAATGCCCGCAGCGGCCTTGACGCCTCCCGCCAGGATGGCGGCCGCTCCGACCGCGGTCCACCAGGGCAGCGAACCCGCCAGGACCAGCGCGGTGACCGAGGCGAATGCGCCGACGTGCAGCAACCGGTAGCCGAGGCGCGCGCGATCGAGTCCGAGACGGACCACGAGCGTGCGCTTGCCGTTCGCTGCGTCGGCCTTGCGATCGGGCACTTCGTTGATCCACAGGATCAGCATCACCCAGATGCCGATCGGAATCGCGAGCAGCAGGCTGCCCAGGTCGAACACCCCGCTCTGCAGCCACGCGGCGCCGCAGACGGGCAGCACGCCGAACGCGATCATCAGGAAGAATTCGCCGACGCCCTTGCCGCTCAGCTGCACCGCGGGCGCGGAATACAGCCAAGCGATGGCGATGCCCGCGAGCCCCAGCGCGATGACGATCGGGCCTTTCAGCAGCGCCAGGACGAGGCCGAGCACCGCGGCCATGCCGATCAGGATCCAGCCCCAGCGGTGCATCTCCTGCACGGACATGATGCCGTTGGTGATGAACCGCGAGCCGCCCGTGTAGGGATGGATGTAGTCGACGTTGTCGCGATCCGTGCCGGTGATGTCGTCGCCGACGTCGTTGATGACGTTGCTGGCGCAATGGACCAGGGCGGTGGCCAGCACGGCGAGGATCGCGACTCCCAATTCGAGTCCGCCGGCGACCGTGGCACCCCAGGCCGTGCCGACCAGCACCGGCAGGACGGAGGCCGTCAGGAACTTCGGTCGCGTGGCCAGGAAGTGCCGGCGTGCCTTGCGGCCGAGCCCGTCGCCTGCCAGGTCCTCGTAACGAGGTTCGAGCGGTGAAACGGCGTCCTTGATCATGCGTGTCCTCCCGGGGTCAGGCTGCAAGCTAGCGACCCGCTGCCCCGCAGGTCAAGCCCGGCTACGTACGGGCCGGTTCAACGCCCGCGCGCGGCGTTGCGGACGCGGACGGCTTCCTCCTGGTCGACGGCTTCGAGCTGTTCCTCGATGAACTTCAGCGAAGAGTCGATTTCCGGCAGCAGCACGTTCTCGAGCGCACGGGCGCGCCGCTCCGTCCGGCGGAACTCCTCGATCAGCCGGCGCAGGTTCGCGGCCCGGGCCGCCTGTGCCACCAGTTCCGTCGTCAGCTGGCGAAAGGCACCGGTACAGCGGCGGAGTTCCGGCGTGCTGCGCACGGGCGGGGAGGCAGGTATGCAAGGCGCCGCGTCGAGCGCGGCCTCGGCCAGGCGCAGGCCGAGGAAGCTGCGCTCAGCCTGTCGCAGCAGCACGGTGTCCAGCAGGCACGGGGGCTCGACCGTCAGGTCCTCAAAGCCGTGGATTTCGACCGCGCCAGCCAGCGCCTCGCGGGCCTCGAGCCAGAGCCGGTCGAGTGCCGCCTGCGCAGCTTCGTGCGCACGCAGGTCACGCAGGATCGCGGTTGCGAGCATGACGCGTTTTTCGTCGAGCAGCTCGTACCCTTCCTGTACCAGCCGGCGCTCGTCGCGCAACTCGAGCAGCGCAACCCGCGTTGCCGCAACTTCGCCGCTGTCAGGCATGCGCTGCTTCGCCCAGGTGGCGGCCGATCTGTGCATTCGACAGTCGCGTGAGCTCGCCATGCGGCAGGCCCTGCAACACAGCCCAACCAGCCTCGAGGCTGTCCTCGAGCGTGCGTGCATTGGCCTGGTGGACGAACTGGCGCTCGAAGCGCTCGCCGAACGCCAGGAAACTGCGGTCGGATTCGGGCAGGCCCTGCTCACCCATCACGCTCGCGAGCACGCGCACCCGCAACGCGCGCGCGTAGGCGGCGAACAACTGGTGTGCGAGCGCCGGATGGTCCGGGTCGGTGAAGCCTTCGCCGATGCCGGCATCCATCAGGCGCGACAGGCTCGGCAGCACCCGCACCGGCGGGTAGATGCCGCGACGGTCGAGCTCGCGGTCCAGCACGATCTGGCCTTCGGTGATGTACCCCGTGAGGTCCGGGATCGGGTGACCGATGTCGTCGCCGGGCATGGTCAGGATCGGCAATTGCGTCAGCGTGCCCGGTCGGCCGCGGATGCAACCCGCGCGTTCGTAGAGCGAAGCCAGGTCGGAATACATGTAGCCGGGATATCCCTTGCGTCCCGGGATTTCGCCGTGGCTCGCGGACACCTCGCGCAGGGCCTCGCAGTAGTTGGTCATGTCGGTGAGGATGACCAGCACGTGCCGTCCTTCCTCGAACGCGAGGTACTCGGCCGCTGTCAGCGCATAGCGCGGCGTGAGCAGGCGCTGCATGCCCGGCTCGTCGGCGAGATTGAGGAACATCGCCGTGTGACCGAGCGCGCCGCTCGACTCCATCGCCAGCCTGAACTGGTCGGCCGTATCGTGCGGCACGCCGATGCCGGCAAAGACGACCGCGAAACTTTCCTCGCCCTTCGTACCGCGCAGTCGCGCCCGTTGGGCGATCTCCGCGGCCAGCCGGTCGTGCGGCAGGCCTCCCGCGGAGAAGAGCGGCAGCTTCTGTCCGCGCACGAGGCTGTTCATCACGTCGATGGTCGCGATGCCGGTCTCGATGAAATCCCGCGGCAAAGCGCGCCAGGCCGGATTGATGGCGAGGCCCTCGATGCGACGTCGGGTGCGTGCGGCCACGGGCGGGCCGCCATCGAGCGGACGGCCCACGCTGTCGAACACCCGGCCCAGCAGATTCGGGCCGACCCCGAACAGCAGCGGCTCCGGGTGCAGGCGAATGCGAGTCCCGCGCAGTGCGAGACCCGACGTCGCCTCCAGCACTTCGATCACCATCGACGTCTCGTCGAGCGCTGCGACGCGGCCGAGGCGCGGCGGGCCGCCTCCGGCCAGCACTTCGACCGCAGAGTTCAGGCCGACGCGGGCTTCGCGGCGCGCAAAGAGCAATGGGCCCTCGATGCGGGTCACTGCATTTTCGAGCAACAGGTCAGCCTGCATGACTGGCCACCGTCTGCATCTGGTCGAACTCGTAGTCGATCTGGCGCGGCAGTTGTCGCAGTCGCAGCAGGTCGTCCTCGCCGAATTCCTCGCCGAGCCGCTGCAATTGCCGCAGCATCGGCATGGCAGCGAGTCGTGCGGGTGACACCCCGGCCGCCACGGCTGCGTCGGCGCGATCCGCGAAGTGCAGCAGCACCGAGAGCATCGCCACCTGCCGCGGCGGCGAGCAGAAACGGTCGACCTTCGAGAATGACGACTGCCGCAGGAACCCTTCGTTGACCAGGTCCGCGCACAGCAACCGTGCCTGCTGTTGTGCCGGCAGCGCATCACGGCCCACGATGCGCGCCATGCGCTCGAGGTGCGCCTGCGCCTCGAGCATCTCGAGCACGCGCTGGCGTTGCCCGAGCCAGTCGGGGTTGCCGGAGCGCTTCCACCAGTCGGCGAGTTCCTGCACGTCCGAGCCATAGGACTGCAGGGGGTGGATGGCGGGGTAGAAGCGGGCCTGCGCGCGCTGGCGATCGAGGGCCCAGAAGCAGCGCACGTAGCGCTTGGTGTGCAGCGTGACGGGTTCGGAGAAGTCGCCGGACGGCGGGCTGATCGCGCCGATTATCGTGACCGAGCCCTCGGCGCCAGCCAGCGAGGTGACACGCGCTGCGCGTTCGTAGAATTCAGCGAGGCGCGAGCTCAGGTACGCGGGATAACCGGCTTCTCCCGGCAACTCACCGAGGCGACCGGACACTTCGCGCAGCGCTTCGGCCCAGCGACTGGTCGAATCCGCCATCAGCGCGACGTTGAGGCC
>JBAVJR010000168.1:0-5709 GCA_049687855.1 Steroidobacteraceae bacterium
GGCGGGAGCCCAGGCGGTGCGCACAAGCGACAGCGGAGCCATCACGTTCGAGCTTGCACCGGGACGGGTCCTGGCGCCGCCGCACGAATGGCGGCGCGAACACCCACGCCCGTGGCGTGATCCTTGAACCGTGCCCGTCGCCGCGGGGGAGGGGTTCCAGTATCATCGGCGGGTCATATTTGCCGGGCACAGGGACTCGAGCGAGCCACATGTTCGAAATCGTGAAGGCCGGCGGCATCGTCATGGTGCCGCTCATCCTCTGCTCCATACTTGCCGCCGCCATCACGCTCGAGCGCCTCTGGACGCTGCGGGGCCAGCGCGTCGTGCCCGAGGAACTCGTGGACAAGGTGTGGCGCTGGGTCGAAAACCGCACGCTGTCCGACAAGCAGATCTTCGCGCTGCAGCAGCATTCGCCACTCGGGCGCGTGCTCGCGGCCGGGCTCGCCAATCGCCACCGCGACCGCTCGCTGATGATCGAAGCGATCGAGGACGCCGGGCGTCATGTCGCCCACGAACTGGAGCGTTACCTGAACGCGCTGGGCACGATCGCGGCGATTTCGCCGTTGCTCGGCCTGCTCGGCACCGTCACTGGCATGATCCGGACGTTCAAGGCGATCACGGTCGCCGGAGTGGGCAACCCTGCAGCCATGGCCTCGGGCATCGCTGAAGCACTCATCACGACCGCCACGGGCCTCATCATCGCGATCCCGGCGCTGGTGGCGTACCGCATGCTTCGCAGCCGGGTCGACGGTCACGTCATCGACATGGAGAAGGAATCGCTCAAGCTGGTGCAGGCGATCGACCGTGCCAGCGCATTGCGTCCGGCCTCGGCGGCCGGGATCGGCGCGGCGTTGTCGTCGCCCGCGGATGCTCAGGAAGCCGTTGCTTGAAGTTCCAGCGGAAGCAGCGCGAGGAGGTCGAACTCAACATGACGTCGCTGATCGACGTCGTGCTGCTGCTGCTGATCTTCTTCATGATGTCCACCAAGTTCATCGACGAGGGCCGGCTGCAGGTGCGGTTGCCCGCCGCCGGGGTCCAGCCCGACGAGGCCTCGGTCAAGAAGACGGTCGAGATCGAAGTGACCGCCGAAGGCAATTACCGCGTGGGCGGCCGCGACCTCGTCAACAACAGTCCCGACACGCTCGCAACGGCACTGGCACGCGCCACCAGCGGCAACCGCGCGCAGCCCCTCACCATCCGCGCCGACGCGCGGGCGGTGCACCAGTCGGTCGTCACGGCGATGGATGTCGCCGGGCGCCTCGGCTACCGCCAGATCAACATTGCCACGGTTCACGATGGGTCGGAAAGCCGCTAGGCGCATGGACCTGAAGATGCCGGAGGGCGCCCTGCAGACCTACCGGCGCCTGCTCGGCTACCTGCGGCCGCACAAGGCCATGTTTGCGGTCGGCGTGGCCGGCATGACGATCTTCGCCGCGACCGACGCCGGCTGGGCCGCGTTCGTGAAGTTTTTCCTCGACGGCACGTTCGTCGAAAAGGATCCGCGCATGGTCTGGCTGGTGCCGGTGGCGCTCGTCGGGCTCTTCGTCATGCGTGGCGTCGGCGACTTCATGCAGACCTACTGCCCGGGCTTCGTCGGCCGGCACATCGTGAAGACGCTGCGCGGGCAGATCTTCGAGCGCTACGTGCACCTGCCGGTGTCGTATTTCGACACCAATGCGTCGGGGGTGCTGCTGTCCAAGCTCACGTACAACACGGAGCAGGTGGCAACTGCTACGACCGATTCGGTCACGGTGTTCATCCGCGACACGCTGACGATCATCGGCCTGATCGGCTACCTGCTGTACCTCAACCCGAAGCTCACGCTGTTCAGCCTGATCGTCGGTCCGCTGATCGCGGTGCTGATCCGCAAGATCAACCTGCTGTTCCGCCGCTACAGCCGGCGCATCCAGGATTCCATGGGCGACGTGACGCGCGTCGCCAAGGAAGCGATCGAAGCGCCGCGGGTGATCCGCGTCTTCAACGCGCAGGACTACCAGGCGCGGCTGTTCGACGAGGTGACCGAGCACAATCGCCGCTCGCACATGAAGCTCATGATGACCAAGGGCATGAGCAATCCCATCGTGCAGACGATTGCGGCCATTGGCCTGGCGGGCGTGCTGTACCTGGCAACGGTCGACGCCATCGAAGGCCGGATGTCGGTGGGCGAGTTCACTTCGTTCATCGCGGCGCTGATGCTGATCACGGCGCCGCTGCGCCGGCTGGTCAACGTGGCGGGGCCGCTGCAGCAGGGCATTGCGGCGGCGCAGAGCATTTTCGCCGTGCTCGATGCCCCGCTCGAGCAACAGGGCGGCGGGTTCCGGCTCGAACGTGCGCGCGGCGAGGTCGAGTACCGTAACGTCGAATTCAAGTACCCGACGGCGGCGGATCCCGTGCTGCACGGCGTGAGCTTCCACGCCAGGCCCGGCGAGAAGATCGCCATCGTCGGTCGTTCCGGCAGCGGCAAGTCCACCCTCGTGGGCTTGCTGCCGCGTTTCTATGACCCGACGGCCGGGCAGGTGCTGGTGGACGGCCACGACGCGCGCGAGTTCGGGCTCGGCGCCCTGCGCTCGCAGGTCAGCCTGGTGAGCCAGGACGTCGTGCTGTTCAACGACACGATCAAGAGCAACATCGCCTTCGGCTTTCCGGCAACGGATGCCGAGATCGAGGCCGCTGCTGCAACCGCGCGGGTCAACGAGTTCAGCGCACAGATGCCGCTCGGGCTCGACACCGTCGTCGGCGATCGCGGCGCGCTGCTCTCGGGTGGCCAGCGCCAGCGCATTGCGATCGCGCGCGCGCTGCTGCGGAACACGCCGATCCTGATCCTGGACGAAGCGACGTCGGCACTCGATACCGAGATCGAACGGCAGATCCAGGACGCGCTCGAGGCGCTCATGGCCAACCGTACTACGCTCGTGATCGCGCACCGTCTGTCGACGGTCGAGAAGGCCGACCGCATCCTCGTCATGGATGCGGGCCGGGTCGTGGAATCGGGCACCCACCAGGAATTGCTGGCGCGCGACGGCCAGTACGCCGTGCTGCACCGGCTGCAGTTCAACGACTGACGCATGTCGCTCGACGCGCGGTTGCAGAGCGTCTGGTATGGCCCCGCCTGGCGCAGCCTGCCGCTGTGGCCGCTTGCCTTCCTCTACCGGCTCATCCTCGCCCTGCGTGCCCTGACGTACCGCGTCGGCCTGGTTCGCGTCGAACACGTCGCGGTGCCGGTCATCGTCGTCGGCAACCTGGCGGTCGGCGGCACTGGCAAGACGCCCGTCGCCGGGTGGCTGGCACGTCAGCTCGAGGCTCGCGGCAGGCGGGTCGGCGTGGTGCTGCGCGGCTACGGCGGATCGCATCGCGGGGCGCCCAGGGTTGTCGCGCCAACGGACGACCCGGGCGTCACGGGCGATGAGGCGCTGGTGCATGCCCGGCGTGGCGTGCACACCGTCGTCATCGGTGCAGACCGGGTGGCGGCGGCGCGTCTCGCGGCCGAGCAGGGTGCGGAGGTCGTCGTCTGCGATGACGGGCTCCAGCACGTTCGCCTGGCACGCGACTATGAAATCGCTGTTGTCGACGGCGCGCGTGGTTTCGGCAATGGCTGGCTGCTGCCGGCCGGTCCGCTGCGCGAGCCTGCGCACGAGCTGGAATCGGTCCACGCAGTCGTCGTGACCGAGCGCGGCGGGGATGCGCATGCAGATCTCGCGGTGCGATCGCCGCTGTTGCTGCGCGCACGGTTCGAACTTGGCGACGCGGTGAACCTGCTGACCGGCGAACGCAGGCCATTGACCTGGTTCGCGCAGGCGTCCAACCTGCACGCGATTGCCGGCATAGGCCATCCCGACGCTTTTTTTCGTGGTCTCGTTCAGCGTGGACTGGTCGTCGCGACGCATGCGTTGCCGGATCACGCGCCTCTGGCAGGCGGGACGCTGCCATTCCCTGCCGACGCCATTGTCCTGATGACGGAGAAAGATGCCGTAAAATGCCGGCATCTCGCCCGCCCCGGCTGGTGGTGGGTCGAACTCGAAGTGAGCATCGGTCGCGCGGACGCTGCGGCGTTGCTGGCATCCATCCTTGAGCGCACCGGACTGGCCGGTGCGGGAGTGACCCTTGGATAACAAGCTGCTCGACATCCTCGCCTGTCCGCTCTGCAAGGGACCCTTGCAGTGGCACCGCGACGCGCAAGCGCTGGTGTGCCGCGCCGACCGCCTGGCGTTTCCGGTGCGCGACGGCGTCCCGGCGATGCTCGAGGAAGAGGCTCGCCGGCTGAATTCCGACGACCCGCTGCTCAAGGACTGATTCCCGGTGCCCCACCACGTCGTCATCCCGGCGCGATACGCCTCGACGCGGCTGCCCGGCAAGCCGCTGCTCGACATCGGCGGACGCACGATGATCCAGCGCGTGGTGGAGCAGGCCGCAGCCAGCAGCGCCGACAAGGTGCTGGTCGCCACCGACGACGAGCGCATTGCAGCGGCGGTGCACGACCCGCGGGGACGGGCGACGCCGATTGCAGTGATGACCGATGCAGCGCTGCCGTCCGGCACGGATCGTGTCGCCGCGGTCGCACGCCAGCAGGGTTGGTCCGACGACACGATCGTCGTCAACGTGCAGGGTGATGAACCATTCGTGCCGCCCCGCCTGATCGACCAGGTGGCGCGTCTGCTGGCGCACGATCCGCTGGCGGCCATCGCCACGCTCGCGACCCCGATCGAGTCGCTGCATGAGTTTCTTGATCCCAACGTGGTCAAGGTGGTGTTCGCGGCGGACGGCGCGGCACTGTATTTCAGCCGCGCGCCGATTCCCTGGTCGCGCGATGGCGCGGGGGCGGGACTCGGCAGCCAGACTGAGTTTTCCAGGGCGTTGCGGCACGTCGGCCTGTATGCGTATCGCGTCGGCGCGCTGAAACGCATCACGGCCATGGCGCCTTCGACTTACGAACTTACCGAAAAGCTCGAGCAGTTGCGCGCCCTGCAGGCGGGCCTGCGCATCACGGTGGCGCTGTGCGCCGAGCCACCCGGCCCTGGAATCGATACGGACGCCGACCTGCAGCGCGCGCGCGCGCGCGCCACCACCGAAACTGGAACACGACGACCATGAATGAAACGTTGCTGGTGGCGTTTGGCGTCACGATCACGCCTTGGAAGCTCATCGGTTACCTCGGTGTCGCGTTGTTCGCAGGCCGGTGGTTCGTGCAGATGTTCTATTCGCGCCGCCATGGCCGGCCCGTCGTACCGACGGTGTTCTGGCTGATGAGCATCAGCGGCAGCCTGCTGCTGCTGGCGTACTTCACGTTCGGCAAGAACGATTCGGTCGGCATCCTCTCCAACCTGTTTCCGGCCGGCGTCGCGGGCTACAACCTTCTCCTGGACCTGCGGCACAAGCGGGGGCAGCAGGAAGAAAGGGGCTAGGGGCCGGAGCCTCGATTCGGCCTGGTCCCCCATGGGCGTGCGATGACAAAGCGAGTCGCGGAACTTCTCTGCGTGTGCTGTCTCGTGCTGTGCGGCGCGCGAGCGTCGGCGCAGTCTCCGGTGCCGGTCGAGCAGGAGCCGGCACATCAGCTCGTGCTGCAGAACGCGATCGTACGAGTATTCGACGTCTGGTTGCCGCCTGGCGCCCGGCGAATCGACGGCTAGGCACACGCACGAGTCCAGCGGCCTGGCCGTGCTGGTCACCCCGGGTCGTCTCGAAATCTCGTCCCCGGAGGGTGCCGCGAGAACC
>JBAVJR010000169.1:0-2139 GCA_049687855.1 Steroidobacteraceae bacterium
GGGCTACAAGGCGCAGCGCCTCGGTCACCAGGCGCTCGGCAAGCTCGGCGCCCTGCAGACGAAGCGCCCGCCGGCCACGACAGGCGGGCGGCCGCCCGTGCGCGAGCAGGTGATCCACTTCATCAACAAGAAGATGCCGGGCGGACTGCCGAAGCAGACGGCACGCGCGCTGCTCGACGTCGAGGATCGCAACTACGTGCCGATCATCCGTGATCCGGTGCGCACGACCAGCGATGCAGAAGCCGTGTTCTATTTCCCCGGCTGCGGCTCGGAACGCCTCTTTTCGCAGGTGGGGCTCGCGACGCAAGCCATGCTCTGGCACGCCGGCGTGCATACGGTGCTGCCGCCGGGCTACCTCTGCTGCGGCTATCCGCAACGCGGTGCCGGCCAGTTCGACCAGGCCGAGAAGATCATCACGGACAACCGCGTGCTCTTCCATCGCGTGGCGAACACCCTCAACTACCTCGACATCAAGACCGTCGTGGTGAGCTGCGGTACCTGTCATGACCAGTTGCAGGGCTACGAGTTCGACCAGATCTTCCCGGGCTCGCGCATCCTCGACATCCACGAGTTCCTGCTCGAGAAGGGCATCCGGCTGGAGAATGCGACGGGCGTGCGCTACATGTATCACGACCCCTGCCACTCGCCGATGAAGACGCACGAGGCGCTCAAGGTCGTCAACACGCTGATGGCCGGCGGGTCCGGCGGCAGGATCGAGAAGAACGACCGCTGCTGCGGCGAATCGGGCACGTTCGCCGTCGCACGGCCGGACATCGCCACGCAGGTGCGGTTTCGCAAGCAACACGAAATGGAACAGGGTGCCGGCAGGCTCCGCGCCGATGGGTTTGGTGGCGAGGTGAAGGTGCTGACGTCCTGCCCGTCGTGCCTGCAGGGCTTGTCGCGGTACGATGACGACGCGGGCACCGAAGCCGACTACATCGTGGTCGAGATGGCGCGGCACCTGCTCGGTCCTGCCTGGCTCGAAACCTACGTGCAACGGGCCAACGCAGGCGGCATCGAACGGGTCCTCGTCTGACCGGGGTGCGGCCGGTCGATGTTCCTCAGAACCGGGTTCCTCAGAACCGGACGCTGAGTCCCACCTGGCCTTCGGCCTGGAAGAACGTGCTGCCCGACGATCGCACCAGGCAGCCGGCCTGCTGCGCATTGCTGACGCAGAACAGGTCCGTGTCGGAATCGATGAACGTCAGGTAGCCGCGCACGCCCAGGTTGAGCGCGACGTTGTCGTTGAACGGAATGCGGACGCCGCCGCCGATGCTGCCGGAAAACTTGGTCTCCGAGTCGTAACCACTGGCGTCCGGCTCCATGAGCGTCGCGCCGATCGTCAAGGACAGGTACGGCACGAAGAAATCGCCTTCCTGCGGAAACAACGCGGTGCCGCCGAACTGCAGGTAGTCGATGCGCAGGTCCACACCGTCGAGCAATGGGTCCGCCGAGTCGAGGCTCGTCGTCTGGGTCGAATAGAGCAGTTCGTAGAAGCCGTGGCTGTCACCGTACAGCCCGAGGTCGAGCCCGTAGCTGATGCCAGCGTCGAGGTCGACCGAACTGCTGGTGTCGTCCGCAGCCACGACGTCGAATCCGCCCCCGATGCGACCGCCGACGAACGGTGTGAACTCGAAACGTGGCGAGTCGGCCCGCGCCTCCAACGGTGGCAGGAACAGTGCGGCCGTTGCGAGCAGCGGCGCCCAAAGCAACCTGGTGGACCGATTCATGCGGCGCTCCCTGTCTTGGATGCCCCATTTTAGCGGGCCGCAGCGTCGCGGCGTCCGGTGTTTCCACAGCCGGCCCGGCGCCGGCCGCTGCTACACTCTTCGCGAAGGACTTCGGCGGAGGAATGCGATGAACGACCTGCAACACACGCTGCGTGACCTGCACCGCGAATTGGCGGACCTCCCGCAACTCGACCCGCACCAGCGCGCGCTGCTCGAGACGGCCCTGGCGGACATCCAGCGGGCACTGGCGCCGCAGAGCCAGGCCGGCCCCGTCCAGGTCCCGGATGTCGCGCCGGCCGACGCACTTGAGAACGCTGCGGTGCGCCTCGAAACCGGACACCCCGGCCTCGCCGGCGCCATCCGCGCCTTCGTGGATGCGCTCGCCAAGGCCGGCATCTGAAGCGCCAGA
>JBAVJR010000170.1:0-4299 GCA_049687855.1 Steroidobacteraceae bacterium
GGACCGCGACGGCTTCGAGCAGGTACGTGACGGCGAAGGTGCGGTCGAACAGCGCGAGCGAGCGCTGGCGGATCTCACCGGGAATGGCAACGTCGTAGTCGCCGCTTCGCGCGATGGCGTCGCGCAGCGGCGCGCTGAATTTCGCGGCATCGATGCCGTCGCGCAACCAGATGGCTGCCGTCGTTGCGGTCCGCTCGCCGCTCAACGCGATGAAGGTTTCGCGGTCCATGACGATCGATCCACCCGGGCGCTCGTAATCGCGCCAGATGCCGCGCACTGTCGCACGCACGACTTTGCCGCCGAGGGCCAAGTCGAATTCGGTACCGACTTCGAAGCCCCGCAGATCCAGCGCAGCCTCGGAAGCCCACACGGGGATGGCTCCTTGCGGCGCAGGCCCGGTCGCTGCCCGCCGGATCGGAATCGCCTTGTCCGCCGTCGACTCGTCGATCGGACGCGCGATGATGGTGAGCGGCAGTCGCTCACCGGGCAGCAGCACGTCCTGGAACTTCACGAAATCCACTCGGTCGATTTCAGGCAATGCCGTGATGGATCGCTGCGCGTTCACGTCCAGGTACGCGCCGGTCGCGGCAGAACCCGCACGCACATAGAGATCTGCGGGCAGGATGCGCTGCATCCACGCCTCCAGCGACATGCGGAACGAGAACACCATGATCGCCATGGCAACCATCAGGCTGAAGCTGACGAGCACGGCGGCGATGCTGACGGTTGCACGACGCGCGGTGCCGCGCAGCTGCGCCACGGCGACCTGGTGCCAGGCGGGTCCGTCGGTGCGCAGGCGGGCGAACACCGTGGACGCGATGCTCGGCGTCAGGAACACGGCGCCCAGCAGCAGGCAGGCGATCGAGACGTACCCCGGCAGCGCAATTCCTTCGAGCGGCGGCAATGCCAGCGCGAGCACGCCGGCTGCAAACAACATGAGCGCAATCCTGCCGTGCGTACGCGGCGCCATCGGCGCTTCGTCACCGGCCTTGAGCGCCGCGGCCGCCGGCACGGACGCTGCTTCGCGAGCAGGCCCGAACGTGGCGACCAGCGCTGCGCCGACGCCGAGCACGAGAAACACGAGGTACTCGCCCGCGCCGACCTCAAGCACAGGCGCGACGCCGCGAAAGTAGCCGGCCCCGAGGTCGGCGCCGAAGGCAGCGAGCCCCGCGCGCGCGACGAGCACACCGAGCAGGACGCCAAACACGGCGCCCAGCGCACCCACGATCGTGCCCGACAGCAATGACGCGGCGAGTTGTTCGCGCACCGTCATGCCCATCGCGTGCAGCAACGCGATCTCGCGGCGACGGCGCGCCACCGCGAGCGATTGCGTGGCGTAGACCAGGAAGGCACCGGTGAAGAGCGCGACCAGCGCGAGTGCCGTCAGGTTCGAGCGGTACGCGCGCGTCAGTCGCACGGCGTCGTCCGTCGCTTCGCCCGGCGTGACGATCTGCGCCCCCGGCGGCAGCAGCGCTGCAATGGCGCTACGAACGGCTTGACCGTCGGCTTGCGGCGCGAGCCGCAGGTCGACGCGATCGAGCCGCCCCAGCCGTTGCAGCCGCCACTGCGCCTCGCCGATGTCGAGCACTCCGACCGGTTGCCGATAGACGCCGGGAGGTAATATGCCCGCCACGCGGAAGCGCACACGATCGAGCGCCACCTGCACGTCGAGATCGTCACCAACCTCGAGTTCCAGTGACTGTGCCGCCGCGGGACTCAGCCAGATCGAATTCTCGGCCAGCAGCCCCTGCCCTTGCCGCTCGGTTGTCGCGCCGGCGCCCGCGAGCGCGGGTTGCAGCTGCAGCGCGCGGAACGGATCGATGCCGATCAGCTTCAGGTTCCGCTCACGGCCCGGCAGCCGCACCTGCACTTCGACGACCGGACTCGCGGCAGCCACGCCGGGCACGCGCAGGAGCCGCGGGAACAACGACTCGTCGAAACCGGCGCCCGGCGACTGCACGGCAAAGTCGGCGAGGCCGAACAGCGAACGCGACGCGCCCTGCACTTCGTCTGCAGCGACCCGGTTGATCAGGTAGACGGAGAACCCGAGCGCGACGCCGAGCGCGATCGCGAGGACGGCCAGCAGGGTGCGGCCCGGCGCCTGTCGCAACGGACCGAAGGCCGCGGCATCGAGCAGCGACAACCGGGCCCGCAGCGCATTCCTGCCGAGGGGCAACCCCTGTGCTGCAGCGCTCATGTTCGAAGCGTAAGCCCGGCACGCGTGAGTTCGTAGACGCGGTCGGTCGAGGCTGCAGCGGCGGCGGAATGCGTGACGAGAATGCCGGCCGCGTTGTCGCGCTTGATCTGGGCGCGCAGCACTTGCAGGATCATCGCCGCGTTGTCGGGATCGAGATTGCCCGTCGGCTCGTCCGCGAGCACCAGCGCCGGACGGTGCGCGAGCGCACGCGCCACGGCGACACGCTGCGACTCACCGCCGGACAGTTCGCGCGGGAAACTGGCCGCGCGGTCGGCGAGACCCACGGCTTCGAGCAACTCCATCACGCGCTCATCGACTGCACGACCGGCCTGCCCGTTCAGGGCCAGTGGCAGCGCGACATTGCGGGCGACGCTCAGGTGCGGCAACAGGTGGAACGCCTGGAACACGAATCCCATGCGCGTGCGACGGACCTGGGTGCGGGCCTCCTCGCCGAGCCTGGCGAGGTCACGCCCTTCGAGCAGCAGCTCGCCGCCGTCGGGTATGTCGAGTCCTGCAATCAGGTTCAGCAACGTGGACTTGCCGACGCCGGATTCACCGACGATCGCGACGTACTCGCCGGGCAAGACGGTAAGCGCCACGCCATCGAGCACACGGCGGCCGGCCGGGCCGCCGAAGGACTTGGAGACAGCGCGGAGTTCAAGCATGGATTGCAATCGTAGGCGCTGTGCCGATCGGATTCATTTGTTTTGCGATCCAGGCACAGTCTTCGGGCCAGGATCGTTGCCTTCCGACTGCGCCGTCTACCAGCGTGCCGATGACCGTCGTGGACAACCCCTGTACGCGTCCCATCAAGGTCGCGAGCCGGTCGCCCCGCGCCGATTCATGTGGACTTTCCGCGAAGCGAAAAAGGGGACATTCTCCTTGCCCGGAACCCATGCGCGGAAACGAGGATGGCCGCAGTTCTCCCTATCCCTGGCAGCGCGGAGGAACTGGCCGCGTTCGCGCAGCTGCAGGCGCGCTTGCCGGCGCTGTTCGAGCGGGTCTTCGGCGATCCGCTGGCGCCGCGCACCGTCGTCATCGTGCCCGGGCTCAGCATGGACCCGGACGTGCTGGCGAAGGTCGTCGGCGGACAGCACTACGAGGAGCGTCAGCTGGCGATGCTGATGCTGCTGCGCTTGCCGAACACGCGCATCGTGTTCGTCAGCAGCACGCCGCTCGAACCTGCGATCGTCGACTACTACCTGGGCCTGTTGCCCGGCATTCCGCTCGAAGCGTCACGACCGCGGCTGGTGCTGCTGTCGGCCAGCGACGCCTCGCCGCTGACCCTGACCCAGAAGGTGCTGGACCGGCCCCGGCTGCTCGAGCGGATCCGGCAGGCCATGGGCGATCCCGAGGACGCGCACCTGTCGTGCTTCAATGTCACGCCCTGCGAACGGACGCTCGCCGTGCGCCTCGGCATCCCGCTGTATGGCTGCGATCCGGGATTGCTGCATTACGGTGGCAAGAGCGGCAGCCGCAGGATCTTCCGCGAGGCCGGCATTCCGTTGCCGGACGGCACGGAAGGCCTGTCGAGCGTGCCGGACCTGGCAGAATCGCTGGCGGCCCTGAAGTCGGGCAAGCCGGAGCTCATGCGCGCCGTCGTGAAGCTGAACGACGGCTTCTCCGGCGAAGGCAACGCGGTGTTCTCGTTCGCAGGCTGCCCGGCCGAGCGTGTGCGGCGCTGGGTCGAGGCCCACCTGCCGCTGAACCTCGCCTTCGAGGCGCGCGACATGCGCTGGGACCTCTACACCGCGAAGCTCGCCGCGATGGGCGGCATCGTCGAGGAGTGGCTCGCCGGCGAAGGTGCGCGCTCACCGTCGGTACAGCTGCGAATCACGCCGGTCGGCGGCCTCGAGGTGATTTCGACGCACGACCAGATCCTCGGTGGGCCCTCCGGACAGATCTTCCAGGCGTGCACGTTTCCCGCGGATCCAGCCTACGCGCGCGAGATCCAGCGACTGGCGCTGAGCGTCGGACGCGCGCTGCGGGCAAAGGGCGCGCTCGGGCGCTTCGGCGTCGATTTCGTGTCCGTCCCCGGCGGCGACGGCTGGCGTCACGCGGCGATCGAGATCAACCTGCGCAAGGGCGGCACGACCCACACG
>JBAVJR010000171.1:0-6564 GCA_049687855.1 Steroidobacteraceae bacterium
CCCTAAAGGGCATAAAGCCGCCGCGTCCATGCGGCGGACGGCCCCGGCCCGCGATCCGGAAAGCCCAGAGCCCTCGATGCCGCAAAGTGACGGCTGTAGCCGGCGAGCGACAGGACGTGCAACAGCAGTTTTACCCGAGGCGCCCCGAGCGGGTACAATGCCGCGCTTCCTTTCGCTCCGGGTCGCCCAATGCTGCGAATTCTCGAGGAAGCCCTCACCTTCGACGACGTCCTGCTCGTGCCGGCCTATTCCCAGGTCCTGCCCGCAGAGGTCAGCCTGTCCACGCAACTGACGCGCGGCATCAAGCTGAACCTGCCCATCGTGTCGGCCGCCATGGACACCGTCACCGAGCACCGCCTCGCGATTTCGATCGCGCAGGAAGGCGGCATCGGCATCCTCCACAAGAACATGACCATCGCGTCGCAGGCGCGCGAAGTCGCGCGCGTGAAGCGCTTCGAGAGCGGCATCATCCACGACCTGATCACCGTCCGGCCCGAGCAGACCATCCGCGAGGTGATCGAGCTCACGCGCTCCAAGAACATTTCGGGCGTGCCGGTGGTACGCGACGGCAAGGCCGTCGGCATCGTCACGCACCGCGACCTGCGCTTCGAGACGCGCTACGACGCGCCGGTCTCCGCGGTCATGACGCCGCGCGAACGACTGATCACCGTGCGCGAAGGCGCACCCAAGGAAGACGTGCTGATGCTGCTGCACAAGCACCGCATCGAGAAGGTGCTCGTCATCGGCGACGACTTCCAGCTGAAGGGCATGATCACGGTCAAGGATTTCCAGAAGGCGACCGAGTTCCCGCGTGCGTGCAAGGACGAGCGCGGGGCGCTGCGCGTCGGCGCGGCGGTCGGCACGGGCGCCGACACGCTCGATCGTGCGGCGGCGCTGCGCGAGAACGGCGTCGACGTCATCGTCGTCGACACGGCCCACGGCCACAGCCGCGGCGTAATCGAGACGGTCAAGCGCATCAAGGCGAAGTGGCCGAACCAGCAGGTCATCGCCGGCAACATCGTCACGGCCGAAGCCGCGATGGCGTTGATCGACGCCGGCGCGGACGCGGTCAAGGTCGGCATCGGCCCGGGCTCGATCTGCACCACGCGCATCGTCGCTGGCGTCGGCGTGCCGCAGATCTCGGCGGTGGCCAATGTTGCGGCAGCGCTCGCGCCGCATGGGGTCCCGCTGATCGCCGATGGCGGCATCCGCTTCTCCGGCGACCTGGCGAAGGCCATCGTCGCGGGCGCGCATTGCGTGATGATGGGCGGCCTGTTCGCCGGCACCGAGGAATCGCCGGGCGAGGTCGAGCTGTACCAGGGCGCGTCGTACAAGTCGTACCGCGGCATGGGTTCGCTCGGGGCGATGGCCCAGTCGAACGGCTCGCGCGACCGCTACTTCCAGGACGCGTCGGCCGAGATAGAGAAGCTCGTGCCGGAAGGCGTCGAGGGCCGAGTGCCGTACAAGGGCAGCATCGTCGCGATCCTGCACCAGCTGGCCGGCGGCCTGCGCGCCGCCATGGGTTACACCGGCAGCGCCAGCATCGACGAGATGCGTACGCAGCCCAGGTTCGTGCGCATCACCAATGCGGGCGTCCGCGAGAGCCACGTACACGACGTGACCATCACCAAGGAAGCGCCGAATTACCGTGTCAGTTGAGCAGTCGTCCCCGTCGGCGGTGCGTCCCGCCGACATCCATGCGCACCGGATACTGATTCTCGACTTCGGCTCGCAGTACACGCAGCTGATCGCGCGTCGCGTGCGCGAACTCGGCGTCTACTGCGAGATCCACCCGTGGGACGTGGGCGACGAGCCGGTGCGTGCCTTCGGCGCGCGCGGCATCATCCTGTCGGGCGGCCCCGAGTCGGTCACGCAGCCGGGCGCGCCGGCCGCGCCCGCAGCGGTGTTCGAGGCGGGCGTCCCGGTGCTCGGCATCTGCTACGGCATGCAGACGATGGCCGCGCAGCTCGGCGGCCGCGTCGAGCCCGGCGCAGTGCACGAATTCGGCTACGCCGAGGTGCGCGCGCGCGGGCACACGGCGCTGATGCGCGACATCGAGGACCGCGTCAACGCCGAGGGCCACGGTCTGCTCGACGTCTGGATGAGCCACGGCGACCGCGTCGTCGAGCTGCCGCCCGGCTTCAAGGTCAGCGCCTCGACGCCCGACCTGCCGATCGCGGGCATGGCCGACGAGGCACGCCGGCTCTACGCGCTGCAGTTCCACCCCGAGGTCACGCACACCCGCCAGGGCGCGCGCATCTACGAGCGCTTCCTGCACGGCATCTGCGGCTGCGACGCCAGCTGGAACGCCGGCAACATCATCGAGGATGCGGTCGCGCGGGTGCGCGCTCAGGTCGGCGGCGGCAAGGTGCTGCTCGGCCTGTCCGGCGGCGTGGACTCCTCCGTGGTCGCGGCGCTGCTGCACAAGGCGATCGGCGACCAGCTGACCTGCGTGTTCGTGGACCACGGCCTGCTGCGCCACCACGAAGGCGACCAGGTCATGGCGGTGTTCGCGCGCAACCTCGGTGTGCGGGTGATCCGCGTCGACGCCGCCGAGCGCTTTTTCACGGCGCTGGCGGGTGTCTCGGACCCTGAGGCCAAGCGCAAGATCATCGGTCGGCTCTTCATCGAGGTCTTTGACGAGGAGGCGCACAGGCTCGAAGGCGTCGAGTTCCTGGCGCAGGGAACGATCTACCCGGACGTGATCGAGTCGGCCGGCAGCAAGACCGGCAAGGCGCACGTCATCAAGTCGCACCACAACGTGGGCGGCCTGCCAGAGCACATGAAGCTGCGGCTCGTCGAGCCGCTGCGCGAGCTGTTCAAGGACGAGGTGCGACGCATCGGCATGGAACTCGGCCTGCCCGCCGAGATGGTCCATCGTCACCCGTTCCCGGGGCCGGGGCTCGGCGTGCGCATCCTCGGCGAGGTGACCCGTGCCGCGGCCGACACGCTGCGTCTCGCGGATCACATTTTCATCGAGGAACTGCGCAAGGCCGGCTGGTACGAGAAGACGAGCCAGGCGTTCGCCGTGTTCCTGCCGGTGAAGAGCGTCGGTGTCACCGGCGACGGTCGGCGCCACGAACCGGTGATTGCGCTGCGCGCCGTCGAGACCGTGGACTTCATGACCGCGCACTGGGCGCACCTGCCGTACGAACTGCTCGACGTCTGTTCGCGCCGCATCGTCAACGAAGTGCCGGGCATCTCGCGCGTGGTCTATGACATCAGCGGCAAGCCGCCGGCGACGATCGAGTGGGAGTGAAGGGGTGCCGCCCTTCATGGTGCTCCAGATTAGTGTGAAGTTCAGCGCACAGATTCCGGGAAGAAGCCGGCAAGTCCCGAGTGGCGGTTTAGTTCCTGCCAGATTGACTCACTCAGCGTGGGTCAATCGCGAGTTTCGTAAGCCTGCTGCGTCGCCCGGAACGGCATGCAGGAGGTAGATCCGGTTTCACCATAAGACCCGTTCGGCGAACCAGACTGCGCTGCCGAGGCATTTGAACTTCCTATCCGCATCCACTTGCCTGTTACAGCCGGAATAGCTATTATGCCCGCCATGAAAAGCGTTACCGCACTGGAAGCCAAGACCCGGTTCGGCGAAGTGCTGGAAGCCGCCCAGCGCCAGCCGGTCAGCATCACCCGTAATGGCCGTCCCTCTGTGGTGATGATTTCTGCAGAGAGCTACGCCCGTCGGCAGCGCATGGCGCGAGAACACCTGCGTCAGGCCCTGCGCCGTGCGGGCGAACATGCAGCTACCCAAGGCATGAACGAGGACGTGCTGGACCAGCTGCTCGCGGATGAAAGCTGAAAGGCTGGTCATCGACAGCAACGTCTGGATTGCTGCGCTGATCTCGCCTGCAGGAACCGCGCGCCAGCTGGTGGACGCTGTTCTGGATCTCGACATCGACGTACTGATGTCTGAGTCGACATTCGCTGAACTGGTGTCACGTCTGGATCGACCCAAGTTCGACCAGTACCGTCAGCCGGAGAGCTGGAACTCGTTCCTGACCGCGCTGGTGGAGCTGGCGCTGTGGCACGAAGATGCTGGAACGGCGGCCGGCACTTCGCGTGATGCGGATGACGACAAGTTCCTCGCGCTGGCCGCGACCGGACAGGCCGACGCGATCATCAGTGGCGACCGCGATCTGCTGGATCTGGTCTCGTATGAAGGTATTCCTATCCTCACGCCAGCACAGTTCTTGCGGCAATTGCGCGAGTCGGAGGCGTGATCCAAGCCGAGACGTGGGGAAGGGCGAGGCCCGCGTACCATCTGCGAGCGGAATGCTTTCGTTATCTATCGACACGTCGCGCCACCAGGCAACTCATTCCGACGGTTGTCTTGACGGTAAAATCAATTCTGCTCTCGCATGAATTACAGCAGTGGCGGGAACTTGCAGAGCTCGAAGATTATTGAGTGGGAGTGAGGGGCGGTGCTCGGGTCACCGTACTACACGGGTTTAACGCTGTCCGAGTGCCACCTGGAGCGCATGGTGCAGATTCCGGGAAGAATCAGGCGAAATGCGCAGCGTGGTTTGCGCTCGAGGGAAACCACTCACTCGAAGTGACTGATTCGCGGTATTCGCAAACCGCTGCCATCCGTGGCGATGCACAGCATTTCTGCTCGAACACGCTGGTTTTGCCAAGTACGTTTGAGCCTGTCGCGCCATAGCCTGCTGGGTCCTCGCTCGTCGCCGGGACGCCCGCCATGTCCGTCGCCGCCTGCGTGCGGCGACCGCCGCCGTTTCTCGACCCGCCCGGCTACGCCCGGCACCGACCAGAAGCCACGGTGCCGCATCAACTCGTCGAGCGGCACTACCCGGAATTTCGTGAGTTGCGTGCAGAGGCTGGCAGAGCGCTTCCAGAGCACGTCAGGAGGAGTTAGAGGCCTACCTCAAGTGCGGCGGCTGGAAGAAGGCTTCCCGCGCGCGCAGGGCGGTTCCTATACCTACCAGGGCAACATGGGCGGGATCGGCGTCTACGGCAGCGGCACCTACTCCGCATCCGCCGACGAGAATGGCGGCAAGATCACCGCCTCCGGCAGCGGCTGCGTAAAGACGCCGATGGGTACGCACTGCGACAACGGGACCGAGCGCTACACGTTGACGCCGTTGGAGTCCTGCGAATAGGCATGCGGGAGCGCAGGGTCAGGCCCGACATCCTGTGTGCAGTAGCGTCCATTGCTGGATGCCTGCTCGCACTGGGTTCCTTGCATTGTCCTTTGAGCGGGTATCCGTCATCGCAATTGCCTCGCCAGCTGCGAGCGAATGAATGCGCGCGTGTCGTTCAGCAATTGTGTCCGCGACGGTTCGTTGACGTACATCATGTGACCGCCACCGTAGTACCGATAATCAACTCTGTCCGCGTCGATATCGTGGCGCCTGAGCGTGTACTCCGCATCGAAGAACGGCGTCACGAGATCGTAGTAGCCAGACGCCACTAGAACTCGCAGCGATGGATTGAGGCGCAGTGCCACTGCCAGGTCGCCCGCGGTATTCACCGGCATTGGTTCCCACGCCTTGTCATCGGGCACCGTGCGCCAGCGCCATTGCGCGACGAGATCTTCGTCCGCCGGCGCGAGATAGAGACGATTCCAATCCACCTTCAAGTCAGTGCGCATGTAGTCCATCAACGTCGACTTGAATGCGGCCGATATTGCGGCACTGGCCGCGTCGCCCGCCGGATCCGCCGCGAGATCGTCGATTTCATTGCTGGTGTATCGCGCATCGAGCAGCCCGATGGCTTTGCCTTCCTCGCGCAGCAGTTCCTTCGCAAATCGGAAGCCCTGCACCTGGAGGTTGGCGCGCTCGATATAGGCCGCGGACAGCCCCGTGAACCGCGCGAGTTCGTCACGGACTCGAGTGCGCGTCGCCGGATCGAGCGCATTGCCCTTGAAAAGCGCTGGCAGCAGTTCGTCCGTCGCGAACCTCCTCGCGTCGGTAAGCCAGGGTTCGAGGCTTTCCGGGCGTGGCGTCACTTTGCCGTGATACCAGGCGGCGGCTGCCATCGTCGGCAGGTAGGTCACCTGGGCGACGAGGTTGTCGCGAACGGACGGCGTCGATCCTGTGTAGTCGAGCGCCTGCGAGACGAATATCAAGCCATTCAGGCTCATCATGAAATCGTCGCTTTCGAGCAGTCGCGCCACCAGGGCCGCACGCGTAGTGCCGAAACTCTCCCCAAGCAGAAAGCGCGGCGCATTCCAGCGGCCGTTTTCAGTCACCCAGGTCCGAATGAACTCCGCCATCGATTGGGCGTCTTCCTTGAGGCCCCAGAACTCCTTCCCCTCGTGCTCGCCGAGCGCTCGCGAGAACCCTGTCCCGACCGGATCGACGAACACCAGATCCGTGACATCCAGAATGGTCTCGGGTGCGGCGACAACGGGATACGGTGGCGCTCCCGGGTGGCCCGCGTCGCTTGGCACAGACACCCGCCGCGGACCAAGAGTACCCATGTGCAGCCACAGCGAGGCGGAACCGGGGCCGCCGTTCCAGACAAATGTGACGGGCCGCGCCTCTTCAGTGTCGATACGTGTATACGCGAACGTGAATACCGTCGCCTTGGGCTCGCCGTCCT
>JBAVJR010000172.1:0-3766 GCA_049687855.1 Steroidobacteraceae bacterium
ACTATACTGGAATCCCTGCCTGCCTCGGAAGCGAACTCCCACGGCATGACAACCCGAACCCCGCCGCCGGGTGACGACGACCCGAACGCCTTCCGGCGTGCGATGGCCGGCGTGCGTCCGCTGCCCAGGCGTCCCGCCGCCCCGGCACGACCGCGTCCAGGGGCGGTCGCCAGGTTCACGCGTGCCGATCGCCACGACCTGCTGCACGAAAGCCATGCGATGGCAGCCGATCCTGCGGTGCTCGAGACCGACGGCGAGCTGACTTTTCGCCGCCCGTACGTGCGCGACGCGACGTTTCGCAAATTGAGGCGCGGCAGGTTCGCCGTCGAAGCCGAGATCGACCTGCATGGCCTGCACCGGCACGCGGCGCAGGAGGCCCTGCGGCAGTTCCTGAACGATTGCGTGCACCGCGGGCTGCACTGCGTGCGCGTGATTCATGGCAAGGGGCTGCGCTCGGGCCACGGTGGCCCGGTGCTGAAGCTGGTCGTCCACCACTGGCTGCGCAAGGTCGAGAACGTCGCGGCGTTCGCAACCGCACGGCCCGCGGACGGTGGCTCCGGTGCGGTTTACGTCCTGCTGGCGAGCCGCAGATGAGCCACGGCTCACTCCTCGCCGCCTTCGCCCGCATCCCAGGCGTCGGCCAGCACTTCATGCAGCACGGCGGTGGCAAACGTGCCCCGCGGCAGCACGAACCTCAGCTCCAGCGTGTCGTCGTCGCGGAAGGTCCAGTCGAAATCACGAACGGGCAGCCGCAGGCTGCGCCGCTCGTGATCGATGCGTTCGCCTGCAAGCAACGCCGCGAGTTGCGCGTGCGGCGCGATCACACCGTCCTCGACTGCGCGCGCGGCGCCAGTGGCCGGAGAATCGCCGTGGCCCGGCAGCGGGCCGCTGGGATGCACATCCATCGCGACGCGGCGCGCTTCGAGCGCCGGATCATCCGGCTCCGCCACGAAGAAGCTGCGACGACCGTCGAGCATGACGGCCTCGCCCGGCAGCAGTCGGTTCCAGTCGCCACGCAACACGCGTGATGCGAGGACCGCGTTGAACAGGTAGCTGCGGGCGGCCGACAGCGCGAAGCTGCGCTGCGAGCGCTCGCGCGGTGCAACATCGCCCTGCGCCCACGCGATCGCTCGTCGCAGGTTGCTGCCTTCGCGCCCGAACCGCTGCGGGCCGAAATAGTTCGGAACACCGTGCTCGCGGATCGCCGCAAGACACGCTTCGATCGGATCGCGGTCGCCGCGCAGGTCGCGGATCCGCAGTTCGAACCGATTCGCGCGGTGCGAGCCCGGGCGAAGTTTCCGGCCGTGCCGGTACGCCGCGCGGACGGCATACCCCTCGCCTTGCCATTCCAGGCACTGGGCCACGTCGAACGGCGCCGGCAACGGCAGCGAGTACGCCTGGGTCGTCAACGCATGGCGATCCTTGTGCCCGCTGAACCCGACGTCGCGCACGGCCACGCCGGCATGTCGCGCGAGCTGCGCCGCGACCCAGCCCGTGTTGGCGCCGCGCTTCTCGACGACCAGCAATCCGTGATTGCCGGCTCCCTCCGGCTCGAAGCCGAGGATCTCGTCGACGACGAAGTCTTCAGGCTCGCGGCGGATTGCGCCCGTGGCGGGAGGCCGGCCGTGCGCACGAGGCGCAACGCCCGGAGCGGGAACGGCAGCCGGCTCGATCAACGCCCGTCGTGTCCGTTCTGGTGCGCGCCATCGTCGTACGCGAGCAGCGCGATCGCCTGGCAGGCAAGGCCTTCGCCGCGCCCGAGCGCGCCGAGTTCCTCCGTGGTCGTGGCCTTGACGTTGATGCAGTCGATCCGCACCCCGAGGTCGTCCGCGATGTTCTGTCGCATGAGCGCACGGTACGGCCCGACGCGTGGCTCCTGCGCGAGGATCGTCAGGTCGGCGTTGACGATCTGCCAGCCGCGCTGCTGCACGAGCTTGCCGCAATGCCGCAGGAAGCGCCGGCTGTCGGCGCCTTTCCAGCGCGGATCGCTGTCAGGGAAATGCTCGCCGATGTCGCCAAGGGCCATGGCTCCGAGCAGCGCATCACACAGCGCGTGCAGCACCACGTCGCCGTCCGAATGCGCGATCACGCCACGGGAATGTGCAATGCGCACGCCGCCAAGCGTCACGTGATCCCCATCCCCGTAGGCATGCACGTCGTAACCGATTCCCACCCTCATGCGACCACTCCACGTCTCCGGCTATCGTTCCTCCGACCGCAGGATCACCTCCGCAAGCGCGGCGTCCTCCGGGTCCGTCACCTTGATGTTGTCGGCGCGGCCGCGGACCAGCCGCGGCTGCAGCCCCAGGCTTTCGATCGCGGAAGCTTCGTCCGTAACTGGCCGGTCACGCTCCATGCAGAGCCGGAGCGCGCGACGCAATAACCCATAGCGAAACATCTGCGGCGTGAGCGCGCGCCAGAGCGCGTCGCGTGCCACGGTTTCACGCACGCGCTGCTCGCCGTCTGCCCGCTTCAGCGTGTCGGCGACCGGAACGGCGAGCAGGCCACCGACCGCATCCGCAGCGAGCGCATCGAACAACCGGTCGAGATCGACGCGGCGCAGGCAGGGACGCGCGGCATCGTGGACCAGTACCCAGTCCGTGTCCCTCGCATCACCGTCGAGCGCATCCAGACCGTTCGCGACCGAATGCTCGCGCCGCGTGCCGCCCGTACAACGCCGGACGCGCCGATCGGAAAACTCGGGCAAGCCTTGCCAGTGGGTATCTCCGCGCGCAAGCGACACGACGATGCCGTCGACGCGGGGCTCGGCCAGCAGCGCCGCCAGCGTCCAGGACAGCAATGGTCGCCCGAGCAGCGGCGTGTATTGCTTGGGCAGCGCAGCACCAAAGCGCGAACCCTGCCCCGCCGCGGGCACGATCGCCCAGCGCCGGGCCGCGAGGGTCACGGCAAGTCGGCCTGGGCCGTCCTTTGCCCCGTCGCCGCGGCAGCAGGTGCCGGCGGGGTCGCCGATCCGGGTTGTGCGGGCGGCACGACCTGGAAGAAGGTCTCGTTCGTCTTGACCATGCCGAGGTCGGTGCGCGCGCGTTCCTCGATGGCCTTGCGGCCTTCCTTGAGATCGCGGACTTCAGCCGCGAGCGTGCGATTGCGGGTTTCGAGCCGGGTATTCTCGGCGGACTGGGCGTCGATGGCCTTCTCCAGACGCCAGACCTCGCGCATGCCGTCGGGCGATGCCCAGATACGGTACTGGAGCAGCATCAACACGACGGCCAGCAGGCCGGCCATGATCCGGGTGGTCATGGGCGTGGGAGGTTAGCAGAAACCGATGGCATCAAGCACCACTGACGAAGGCGGCCACCGGGAAGGCATCCCGGCCGGCGTAGGAGGCATCGGCCCCGAGCTCAGCCTCGATTCGCAGCAACTGGTTGTACTTGGCGATGCGATCGGAGCGACAGAGCGATCCGGTCTTGATCTGGGTCGCGCGCGTGGCGACCGCAATGTCGGCGATCGTGCTGTCTTCGGTCTCGCCCGAACGGTGCGAGACGACCGCGCTGTAACCAGCCTCGGCTGCCATGTCGATCGCCTCGAGCGTCTCCGTCAGGGTGCCGATCTGGTTGGGCTTGATCAGGATCGAGTTGGCCACGCCCCGGGCAATGCCCTCGCGCAGGATCCTGGTGTTGGTGACGAAAATGTCGTCGCCAACCAGCTGGATGCGCTTGCCGAGCCGCTGCGTCAGCAGCGACCAGCCGTCCCAGTCGCCTTCGGCCATGCCGTCCTCGACCGTGATGATCGGGAACCGGTTGACCAG
>JBAVJR010000173.1:0-6689 GCA_049687855.1 Steroidobacteraceae bacterium
AGACCGCCGATCGGATCGCCGTTCGCGTCGGTCACCGTTACGAACGCCCGGATCGGGTCGGCGAGGGGCTGTGCCTGGACGCGAATCGCAACGTCCGCGCGCACGGATTGCACGAACAGCAGGGCGACCAGGCCGACGACGAGCAGGGACCAGCGCACCAGCGTCTGAATGGGCATCGACGGCTTCGATAAGCCTGCAAGCGGCAATACCGTCCTAAGCGCCGGTTTCGAGTTCGCTACCATTTCTCACCTTTGTTGATGTCTGAAGGTCCGCGGCCTGACACTGTCAGGATGGCGATACACGGGTGGGAGTCTAGCAGCCTTCAGGACGTCGAAAAGCGTGACGCAGGTCTCACAATGGTGCCGGGCCGGTCAACACAACGTCGCTGATGCCCCCCTCCTGACCGGGCCGCCCTCGGTTCATGGACGGCCATTTCGCCTTTGAATCCGGTATCTTCTGTCGCATGGACACCCAGCACACGAAATCGATACTGACGGTGGCCCTGATGGCGGCCTTCGCCGACGGGCTCAAGGATGGACGCGAACGCGAGTCGATCCGCCAGCTGGCGGAATCACTCGGGGCCGAGGCCAGCATCGACCTGCCGGCCTTGTATCGCGAAGTCCTGCTCGCGAGGCCCGATCTCGCCGAGGTCGTGAAGCCCCTCGATACACAGGGACTGCGCCAGTACGCCTACGAAATGGCCGTCGGCGTCGTCAGTTCCGACGGTTCGCAGAACGCCGCAGAAGCGGCCTTCCTCGCGCAGCTGGCAGCTGCGCTGCAGTTGCCCACGACGGCAGCGGAGTCCGTCGCGCAGCAGGCCGGCGCAATCGCGGATGCTGCCGTCGAACCCACCGGTCCGGCTGTCCCGGCAGGTGTGACGACGGCGGCACCGGCGGCCGTCGCGGGCACCGTGCTCGGGAAGGCGAACGTCAGCGACGCCGAACTGGACAAGACCATCCTGAATGCATCGATCACCAACGCGGCGCTCGAATTGCTGCCGGAGTCGATTGCGTCGATGGCGATCATTCCGCTGCAGCTGCGCCTGGTGTATCGCATCGGCAAGGCGTACGGCTACGAGATGGACAGTTCGAACGCGAAGGATTTCATCGCCACGCTCGGCGTCGGCCTCACGTCGCAGTACGTCGAGCAACTTGGACGCAAATTGCTGGGCGGGCTGCTCGGCGGCCTCGGGGGCGGCATCGGTCGTTCGCTGGGCCGGCAGGCGGCGAGTTCGGGCCTCACGTTTGCCACAACCTACGCAATCGGTCGCGTGGCGCAGCGCTATTACGCGGGCGGCCGCACGCTCGATTCGGCGGCGCTCAAGGAAACGTTCACGTCCTTGCTGGCCGAGGCGCGCGGCATGGCGCCCCGGTACCAGTCGCAGATCGAGCGGGCCGCGCAGACGATCGACACGCGCAATCTCGTGGAGCTGGTCAAGAAAGGGTGAGGAAGGCCAGGAAGGCCAGGAAGGTCAGGAAGGGGTCTGCTTCCGGTTGTCCTTCCTGTCCTTCCTGACCTTCCTGGCCTTCCTGGCCTTCCTAAGAGTGCGTGATCGCATCGGCGCGGTCAGAGCGCTCCAGATGCGGGATCGCGTTGAACGACACAAGCCGTGCATTCCTCGACAACGGACGGATCACTTCCGTCACGCTGGTGTTGCGCGTCTGCAGGTTCAGCTGGATCGCCGTGTCGGCACCGGCTTCGAGTACCTCCGCGATGTAACGGCCGATCACGCCTCCGGACGTCACGATCAGTACATTGTCGTCGCGCCCGAGCCCTTCGCACGCAGCCGTAACACCGGCACCGATGCGGGTGCCGAACTCGGTCCAGCTTTCGCCGCCCGCGACCAGTTCGTCGTGTTGTGACCACTTCTGCATGGCACTGCGGATCGCCGCGAAATACTCGCGCCGGTCGCCCGACGCCCGGATTTCCTGCAAGCGGTCGCCTTCAAAGAAACGGAGCAGCGACAGGTGGTCGTACTCGTTGAAACGCGCGTCCTGTGCAAAGCCTCGTGGGCCATCCAGCGCGTTCATGACGAGTTCGCAGGTGGACACTTGCCGCTGCAGCGTGCCCGCGAGCACCCGCGCGAAGCGCAGGCCGCGTGCCGCGAAATGCTCGCCGAGCCAGGTCGACTGGCGCGCGCCCATCGCGGTGATCGAATCGTAGTTGCCCGCGACATCGGGCTGGCCGTGGCGCACGAGATAAAGATAGGGCATAAGCCTCGCAGTTTAGCCCGGAAGCCCGCATGCCCAAGGCCACGCCATCCACCCCGTTCCAGCCATCCGGCGTGATCACGTTGACGACGGATTTCGGCCACCAGGACCCTTTCGTCGGCGTGATGAAGGGGCAGGTGCTGTGTCGGTTCCCCGCGGCCCGGCTGGTCGACCTGACGCACGAGATCCTGGTCCACTGGCCCGCCGAGGCCGGCTTCTGGCTGGGGCGCTCGTTCCGGTACTTTCCGCCGGGCACGGTGCACGTGGCCGTCGTGGACCCCGGCGTCGGCAGTCCGCGCGAAATCGCCGTGGTCGAAGCCGAGGGCCAGCTGTTCCTGGCGCCCGACAACGGCCTGCTGGCCGGCGTGCTTGCACGACTGGAATCCGCCCCCATCCTGCGGCGGCTCGACGACGGAGTCCTGCGCGAACTGGGCCTCCACCGCCCGAGCCCGACTTTCCACGGTCGCGATGTTTTCGCGCCGGTAGCAGCCGAACTGGCAGCCGGCCGACTGCGCCCGGAGGCCTTGGGACCGGCGGTTCAAGAACTCGTCCGGGGTCGGCTGGATCAGCCAGTCCTGGCCGCCGGAGAGCTGAGCGGCACGGTCCTGACCGTGGACCACTTCGGCAACCTCCTGACCAACCTGGACGCCTCACTGGTGGCGCAAGTGGCGAGGCCGGTGGTCAGGGCTGGCGGGCAGGAAATCCTGGTAGGGCGAACCTATTCCGACGTCCGGCCCGGCGAGTACGTCGCCTTGGTCAATTCGTTCGGGGTGCTGGAGGTGGCTAGAGCCGAAAGCAGCGCCGCCGAGGGCCTCGGTCTTGGCCGGGGCGCTCCCATCATTGTCTCGCCACGCCGGGACTGACCGGCCAGCCCCGCCGACAGGGGAACCCGCCCCGGCCTCTTCGGGTCTGACCGGACGAAACGCCGCGGCGCGCGCAGTCATTGCACCGCAAAACGAATCGGTTGAGAAGCAAACCGATCCGTGTATAGTTCGCAGCCTTGTGCCCATGGCTTAAGTGGGCAGCGCGTTGATATATCTGGATTTTCTCTCGGGGCCGCGCAATGGAACGAGACCAGGAACACTTCGACTTGGATGACGAGTTTGTAGCTGGAGCCGAGGAAGAGAATTACGACCGATTCATCGACCGGGTGGATCGGCGCAAGCAGGCGGCTGCCGTGAAGAAAGGCAAGGCAGCCTGGAGCAAGCTCGAAGACGTGCTCGCCGAGAAGCGCCTGCAGAAAGAACTCAAGGATTTCTACGAAGACAAGTAGTCGGTCCGGAACGACACGGCCCCCCGGCTCCTGGCTATGAGCACCCCTACCGAATCGAGCTGGGTCGTCCTGAAGTTTGGCGGCACCAGCGTTTCGAGCGTCAGCAACTGGAAGAACGTCGCCGGCGTCGTCAAGGCGCGCCTGGTCGAAGGCCTGCACCCCGTCATCGTGCACTCCGCGCTGTCCGGCATCACGGACCGCCTCGAGCAACTGCTCGCGAAAGCACTGACCGGTGAGTGGGAGCCGGTCATGGACCAGATCGAGCGACGTCACCTCGACCTCGCGCGCGATCTCGGCATCCACATCGAGGCCGAGCTCGACCGTCATTTCACCGATCTCCGCCGCAGCGCCGAAGGCATCCACCTGATCGGCGAGGTCAGCGACCGACTTCGCGCGCGCGTGATGGCCAACGGCGAACTGATGGCGACGCGCATCGGCGCCGCGTTCCTGCATGCGGAAGGCATCGACGTGCAGTGGCTCGACGCACGCACGCTGCTGCACGCCGAAGTGCGCCCCGGCGCAACCGAGCGCGCGAACTACCTTTCCGCCACGTGCAACTTCGAACCCGACACCGCATTCCAGCAGCGGCTGGCGTCGGGCGGCAAGGTGCTGATCACGCAGGGCTTCATCGCGAGCGACGCGCGGGGCGACACGGTGCTGCTCGGTCGCGGTGGCTCCGACACCTCGGGCAGTTACTTCGCGTCCAGGCTCGGCGCGCGCCGGCTCGAGATCTGGACCGACGTGCCGGGCATGTTCACGTCGAATCCCAAGTCCGTGTCGAACGCGCGCCTGCTCAAGTCGCTCGATTACGACGAGGCGCAGGAGATCGCGAGCAGCGGCGCCAAGGTCCTGCACCCGCGCTGCATCCTGCCGGTGAAGCAGTACGCGATCCCGCTCACCGTGCATGCCACCCAGCAGCCCGAGCTCGAAGGCACCGTCATCACCGCGACCGGCGGTGATGGCGGCGCGCGCGTGAAGGCGGTCTGCATCAAGAAGGGCATCACGCTGCTCTCACTCGAGACGCTCGGCATGTGGCACCAGGTGGGTTTTCTCGCGGATGCTTTTGCCGTGTTCAAGGAGCACGGCCTCTCGGTCGACCTCGTGTCGACGTCGGAGACCAGCGTCACCGTATCGCTCGACCCGGCCGCGAACACGCTCGACGGCCGCGCGCTCGAGGCGCTGGTGACTTCGCTTTCGCAGCTCTGCCGCGTCGAAGTCATCGGGCCCTGCGCGGCTGTGAGCCTCGTCGGGCGCAGCATCCGCGCCACGTTGCACCGCCTGGGCGATGCGCTCGAACTGTTCGAAGAACAGCGCATCTACCTGGTGACGCAGGCCGCGAACGACCTCAACATCACGTTCGTCGTCGACGAAGAGCAGGGCGATCGGCTCGTGCGCCGCCTGCACGACGTCATCGTCTGGAATGCGCCGTCCGATCACGTGCTGGGCCCGACGTGGGAGCAGATCCACGGCCTCGGCCCGGTGATTCCGGCGGGTGGACCGCCGTGGTGGCAGGATCGTCGCGACGAGCTGCAGCGCATCGCGCACGAGCATGGCAGCGCCTACGTCTACGACCGCGCCTCGTCGGAGCTGGCCGCGCGGCAGTTGCTGGGCATCCGTGGCGTCGACCGCATCATCTAAGCGATGAAGGCCAACCCGCATCCGGAACTCCTGAAGGTCTTCGCGGGGCTCGGACTGTCGTTCGAATGCGTCTCGCGCGGCGAATGCGAGCACGTGCTGAAGGTCGTGCCGGGGATCGATCCGTCCCGCATCCTGTTCACGCCGAACTTCGCCCCGCGCAGCGAGTACGAGTGGGCGATCGAGCACGGCGTCAACCTGACGATCGACAACATCTACGCGCTGCGGGAATGGGGTGAGTTGTTCCGCAACCGCGACGTGCTGATCCGCATCGACACCGGCTTCGGCCGTGGCCACCACGATCACGTCCGTACCGCGGGCGTGCATTCGAAGTTCGGCGTGCCGCTCTTCGAGATGGACGAAGTCGAGCGCCTGGTGCGGCATGTGGGCGCGCGCGTGGTCGGGCTGCATGCGCACACCGGCAGCGGCGTGTTCGACGTGCGCAACTGGAAGGAAGTCGGCCACATGCTGGCCGGACTCGCGCAACGCTTTCCGCATGCCAGGGCCATCGATCTCGGTGGTGGCCTCGGCGTGCCCGAGAAGCCGGGGCAGGTGCCGGTGGACCTCGCTGCGCTGCAGGGCGTCATCGATGACATCCGAGCCAAGTGGCCACAGGTCGGTCTGTGGCTCGAGCCGGGCCGGTTCCTGGTGGCGCAGGGCGGCGTGCTGGTCGTCGAAGTGACGCAGCTGAAGGGCAAGGGCGCAGTGCAGTACGTCGGCGTGGCGACGGGCATGAACTCGCTGATCCGGCCCGCGCTCTACGGCGCGCATCATGACATCGTCAACCTCACGCGGTTCGGCGAGCCGGGCACCGAGGTCTACAACATCGTGGGTCCGATCTGTGAGTCGGCCGACTACCTCGGGCACGAGCGACTGCTGCCGGCCACGCAGGAAGGCGACGTGCTGCTGATCGCGAACGCGGGGGCCTATGGCCACGCGATGAGCTCGAGCTACAACCTGCGCGAACCCGCGTGCGAAGTGATCATCTGAGCGGGCCGATGGCGGCCGGAGTGGACGTGTGAAGACTGCAATCGTTGGCTGGCGCGGCATGGTGGGCTCGGTGCTCATGCAGCGCATGGCGGTCGAGCGCGATCTCGACCAGGTGGATCCCGTCTTCTTCAGCACGTCCCAGGCGGGCGGCGCGGGCCCCGTGATCAATGGCCGCCCGTCCGGCGCACTGCAGAATGCCAGCGACCTGCAAGCGCTGGCGCAGTGCGACGTCGTCGTGACCTGCCAGGGCGGCGACTACACCAATGACATCCATCCGCGGCTGCGGGCGGCTGGCTGGAAAGGCTACTGGATCGACGCCGCTTCCGCGCTGCGCATGAAAAGCGATGCCGTCATCATTCTCGACCCCGTGAATCGCAACGTGATCGACGGCGCGCTCGCCGCCGGCGTGCGCGACTACGTCGGCGGCAACTGCACCGTGTCGCTCATGATGATGGCGCTGGGCGGCCTGTTCCGCGCGGACCTCATCGAGTGGATCACCTCGATGACCTACCAGGCGGCTTCGGGCGCCGGTGCGCAGAACATGCGCGAACTCGTCGAGCAGATGGGCAGCGTGCACGCTG
>JBAVJR010000174.1:0-3128 GCA_049687855.1 Steroidobacteraceae bacterium
CTCTTGATCGCTTCCATGCCGTCGCTCGCATGGTCCTGCGTCACGAAGCCGACCGACGCACGGTTCATGTCCGCGGCGCCCGCGTTGGTCGTCATGACGATCACGACGTGGCGGAAGTCCGCCTTGCGGCCGTTGTTGTCCGTGAGCGTGCCGTGGTCCATGACCTGCAGCAGCAGGTTGAACACGTCCGGGTGCGCCTTCTCGATCTCGTCGAGCAGCAGCACGCAGTGCGGGTGCTTGGTGATCGCTTCCGTGAGCAGGCCGCCCTGGTCGAACCCGACGTAGCCCGGAGGCGCGCCGATCAGCCGCGACACCGTGTGCCGCTCCATGTACTCCGACATGTCGAAGCGCACGAGTTCGACGCCCAGCGTCAGCGCGAGCTGCCGCGTGACTTCGGTCTTGCCGACACCCGTCGGTCCGGCGAACAGGAACGAGCCCACCGGCTTGCGCTGGTCGCCGAGGCCCGAGCGAGCCATCTTGATCGACGACGAGAGCGTGTCGATCGCCTTGTCCTGGCCGTAGATCACGAGCTTCAGGTTGCGCTCGAGGTTCTTCAGCACGTCGCGGTCGTTGCTCGACACGGTCTTCGGCGGGATGCGCGCGATGCGCGCGACCACGTCCTCGATCTGCTCGACCGTCACGAACTCGTCACGCTGGCCGAGCGGCTTCAACCGCTGCCGCGCGCCTGCCTCGTCGATCACGTCGATCGCCTTGTCGGGCAGGTGCCGGTCGTTGATGTGGCGGGCCGACAGCTCGGCCGCGGCCGTGAGGGCTTCGTCCGTGTACTTGACGCCGTGATGCTCCTCGAACCGCTGGCGCAGGCCGCGCAGGATCTCGATCGTCTCCGGCACCGTGGGCTCGACCACGTCGATCTTCTGGAAACGGCGCGTGAGCGCGTGGTCCTTCTCGAAGATGCCGCGGTATTCCTGGTACGTGGTCGAACCGATGCAGCGCAGTTCGCCGTTTGCGAGCGCCGGCTTGATCAGGTTGGATGCGTCCATCACCCCACCGGAGGCGGCGCCCGCGCCGATCACGGTGTGGATCTCGTCGATGAACAGGATCGCGCCCGGCTGCTTCTTGATCTCGGCGAGCACGCCCTTGAGGCGCTTCTCGAAATCGCCGCGGTACTTGGTGCCGGCGATGAGCGAGCCCAGGTCGAGCGAGTAGACGGTGCTGTCTGCGAGCACGTCGGGCACCTTGCCCTCGACGATCATGCGCGCCAGGCCTTCCACCAGCGCCGTCTTGCCCACGCCCGCCTCGCCCACGTACAGCGGGTTGTTCTTGCGGCGGCGGCAGAGGATTTCGACGGTGCGCTCGATCTCGAGCGCGCGGCCGATGAGCGGATCGATGCGGCCGTCCTGCGCGAGCTTGTTCAGGTTGGTGGCGAACTTCTCCAGCGCCGAGGCGCCTTCCGCGTCGCGCTCCGCTTCGGTCTGCGCCGGCGCCTCATCAGCGGAGCGTGGCGCATCCTCCGACTTCGACAGGCCGTGGGAGATGAAATTGACGACGTCGAGGCGCGCGATCTCCTGCAGCCCGAGCAGGTAGGCCGCGTGCGAGTGCTTTTCGCTGAAGATCGCGACCAGCACGTTGGCGACCGCGACTTCCTTCTTGCCGCTCGACTGGACGTGGAACACGGCCCGCTGCAGCACGCGCTGGAATCCCAGCGTGGGCTGCACTTCGCGGTCGTCGTCCTGCTTGAGGCGGGGCGTGGTCTGGTCGACGAAGTCCTTGAGTTCGTTGCGCAGGCGCGTGACGTCTGCGCCACAGGCGCGCAGGATTTCACGGACCTTGGGGGTGTCGATGATGGCGAGCAGCAGGTGCTCGACCGTCATGAATTCGTGCCGGGCTTCCCGTGCGCCCTGGAAGGCCTCGTTCAGGCAGATCTCGAGTTCGCTGCTCAACACGGCTTCAGGCCTCTTCCATGGTGCAGAGTAATGGGTGCTGGTGCTGCCGGGCATAGGTGGTGACCTGCGCGACCTTGGTTTCCGCGATGTCGAAGGTGTACACGCCGCATACCCCCTTGCCCTTGGTATGGACCTCCAGCATCACCCGCGTGGCCGTGGTCCGGTCCAACCCGAAAATGTGTTCGAGCACGTCCACCACGAATTCCATCGGGGTGTAGTCGTCGTTCAGGAGCACGACCTGGTAGAGGGGTGGTCGCTTGGTCTGCGGCCGGGCCTCCTCCACGATCAGACCATGGCCCTGCTGTGTATGTTCCTCGCTCATCGCCCGCCTGGATCAACCGAAGGTCCTATATAGGGCCAGCCCCCCTCCGTGACAAGCAGCGGGGCCGACTTCGTGAAACTGATACCGGACCGCCCAAAACGAGAGGTGGTCATCCGTATGACACGCAACTGCCTTGAGGGCCTGTCGTCCAAGTCCGTATGATGCCGTATCCCGTGGAACGGCCTTGCCGGACGGCCACTTGCAAGAGAACTGATGCAACTGCCCCTGAGCGTGAATGAGCGTTTTGGCCGAATCGCCGCAATCGCACAGGGCGCCAGGGCCGATGGGTGGCAGAAGCTCCTGCCGCTGGCCGTTGCTGCTTTGCTGGTGGTCCTGCTCGCCTGGCAGCTGGTGCAGCTGACCTGGGCCCTGCTCGGGGCCGGGACCGGCGTTGCGCCCGCGACCAATGCCCCTGCCGTCGCCGGGCCGCCCCCGGCCCGCACGGTGGACGTGGGCGCAATCGTCAACGCCCACCTGTTTGGCGAGGCCAATGCCCCCGCGGCCGGCTCGGCCGACCCGAACGCCGTGGCGGCCTCGCAGATGCCGCTGGTGCTGGTCGGCACCATCGCCAACACTGACCCGACGCTCGGGTATGCCATTATCGGCGAGAGCGCGGTCTCCGCGAAGGTATACGGGGTCGGCAAGACGATTACGGGCGGCACCAAGCTCCATTCGGTCTACCCCGACCGGGCGATTCTCGACCGGGGCGGAAAACTCGAGGCCCTGATGCTGCCCAAGAAGTTCCAGGGGGGAGGTATGTCCGCCGGGGCACAGGCCGGCGCCAGCCAACCCGACCCGATGCTCGGCGACAGGCTGCGCCAGCTGGCGGCGACCAACCCGGCAGCCATCACGGATATCCTGCGCCCGCAGCCGGTCTTCGCGAACGGCCAGCAACGCGGTTA
>JBAVJR010000175.1:0-3461 GCA_049687855.1 Steroidobacteraceae bacterium
CGCTTGCACCGAGCGCGTCTCTGCCTTTCCAAGCTCGGGGGAAGGCTCCGGATCGGTCGCTTGCACCGCCGACGTGTCTGGCTTTCGGTCCCGCCCGATCGCGCTGCGAGCCGCGCCGATCCGGGGCGCGACTGGCATAATCGACGGCTGATCGTACCGGGACCCCGCCGCCCCCATGACCGCCCCCACCAAGCGCACCCTGCTCGTGACCAGCGCGCTGCCGTATGCCAACGGCGCGCCGCACCTCGGGCACATGCTCGAGTACGTCCTGACCGACATCTGGGCGCGGTTCCAGCGCATGCGCGGCCACGACTGCCTGTTCATCTGGGCGAGCGACGCGCACGGCACGCCGATCATGCTCAAGGCGCGGCAGGAAGGCATCACTCCTGAGCAATTGATAGAGCGCGTCGGCGCCGAACAGCGCCGCGACTTCGGCGAGTTCGACATCTCGTACGACAATTTCCACACCACGCACTCGGATGAGAATCGCGAGGTCACCTACGAGATCTATCGCCGGCTGGTCGCGGGCGGTCACATCCGGCGCGAGACGATCGTCCAGGCGTACGACGAGCAGGCACGGATGTTCCTGCCCGACCGCTACGTGCGCGGCACGTGCCCCAGGTGCGGCGCGCTCGACCAGTACGGCGACAGCTGCGAAGTCTGCGGCGCCACCTACACGCCGGCCGACCTGCTGAACGCCGTCTCGGTCGTGAGCGGCACGGCGCCCGTGCAGAAAGAGTCGGAGCACCTGTTCTTCAAGCTCGGCGATTTCGAACCGATGCTGCGCACCTGGACGGGTGGCGATCGCCTGCAGTCCGCCGTCACTGCCAAGCTCGGCGAGTGGTTCGGCGCGGGCCTGCGCGACTGGGACATCTCGCGCGACGAACCGTATTTCGGCTTCGAGATTCCGGGCGAGACCGGCAAGTACTTCTACGTCTGGCTCGATGCACCGATCGGCTACCTCTCGAGCCTGCTGCAGTACTGCCGCCGCACCGGACGGGAATTCGAGCAGTACTGGAAACCGGACAGCGACGCCGAGGTATATCACTTCATCGGCAAGGACATCGTCTATTTCCACACGCTGTTCTGGCCGGCCGTGCTCGCCGGAGCGGGCTACCGACCGCCGACGTCGGTGTTCGCGCACGGCTTCCTGACCGTGAACGGACTCAAGATGTCGAAGTCGCGCGGGACGCTGATCTCCGCGCGCACCTGGCTCGATCACCTGCCGGCCGAATACCTGCGCTATTACTTCGCGTCGCGTCTCGGTGACGGCGTCGACGACCTCGACCTCAACCTCGACGACTTCGTCGCCAAGGTCAATTCGGACATCGTCGGCAAGCTCGTCAATATCGCGAGCCGCTGTGCCGGATTCATCGCGCGGGGCGCGGCGGGCAAGCTGGCCTCCACGCTTGCGGATGCGTCCCTGCAGGAAGAGTTCGCCGCTGCCGGCGAGCGCGTCGCCGCACTGTACGAGGGCCGCGACCTCGCAGGTGCGATGCGCGAGATCATGGCGCTCACCGACCGCGCCAATCTCTACATCGACCAGCAGAAGCCGTGGCTCATGGTCAAGGACCCGGCGCGTGCCGCCGAAGTGCAGGCCGTCTGTACCCAGGGCATCAACCTGTTCCGTGTGCTCGCGGTGTACCTGAAGCCCGTCATGCCGAAGCTCGCCGCGGGTGCCGAGAAATTCCTCGGGCTGCCGCCACAGTCGTGGGCTGATGCGGCGACGCCGCTGCTCGGCACGGCGATCAACGCCTACGAACCGCTCGCCACGCGCGTCGACCCGGCCGCGGTCAAGGCGCTGCTCGCCGCCTCGTCGGAGAGCCTGAAGCCCTCGGGCGTGCCGGAGGCGGCGGCCACGACGGGCGCCGCGGTCGCGTCGAAGGCTGCGGCGAAGCCTGCGCAAGACGCCGTGAAGGCTGCGGCAAAGCCGGCCGAGCCCGCCGCTGCGCCCGCGCAACTGTCGATCGACGACTTCATGAAGGTCGACCTGCGTGTCGCGCGCATCGATTCGGCCGAACTGGTCGAAGGCGCCGACAAGCTGCTCAGGCTGGGGGTCGATCTCGGCGAACTCGGCAAGCGGCAGATCTTCGCGGGCATTCGCGAGGCGTACGAGCCGTCGCAGCTCGTCGGTCGGCTGACGGTCGTGGTCGCCAATCTCGCGCCGCGCAAGATGCGCTTCGGGCTGTCCGAAGGCATGGTGCTCGCGGCCGGGCCCGGCGGACAGGAGGTCTTCGTGCTCTCCCCCGATGCGGGCGCGACGCCCGGCATGAAGGTGAAGTGACGCCCGCGACGAGGAGCCCATGACCGAGCTGCTGCTGCTCGCGCTGGGAGCGAGCCTGGTCAACAACTTCGTCCTGTCCAACTTCCTCGGGCTCTGCCCGTTCATCGGCGTGAGCCGCCGCTTCGAGGCCGCGGCAGGCATGGCCCTCGCGACGCTGTTCGTGCTCACGATCGCCTCGGGACTGAGCTTCTCGCTGTGGCAATGGGTACTGGTGCCGCTGGGTCTCGAGTACCTGCGCACGCTGGTCTTCATCCTGCTGATCGCAGGGATCGTGCAGTTCACCGAGATCATGGTGCGGGCGACGAGCCCCCTGCTGCACCAGCTGCTCGGCATCTTCCTGCCGCTGATCACGACCAACTGCGCCGTGCTCGGCGTGGCGCTGCTGAACGTCGACCGCCAGCACGGCCTGCTCGAGTCGCTCGTCTTCGGTGCAGGCGCAGGCGCAGGCTTCGGACTCGCCCTGCTGCTGTTCACGACACTGCGCGAACGGCTGGACACGGCCGACGTGCCGCAAGCCTTCCGCGGCGTGCCCGTGGCGCTCGTGACGGCGGGCCTGATGGCCCTCGCCTTCATGGGTTTCGCCGGGCTGGGCGCGCGGTGAGCACCGACGCGGTCGTCATGGCGGTGCTGGTGGCGGCGGCCCTCGCCGTCACGCTCGGCGTCGCACTCGGCTGGGCGGCATCGCGCATCGAACCCGACGCCGACTCGCTCGTGGAGCGCATCGACGCGCTGCTGCCGCAGACGCAGTGCGGCCAGTGCCGGTACCCGGGCTGCCGGCCATACGCGGCCGCGATCGCCGCCGGTGCGGCCGAGATCGACCGCTGTCCTCCGGGCGGGGCCACCACGGTACGCGCGCTCGCCGCGTTGCTCGATCGTCCGCCGCGTCCGCTCGATCCAGCGTTCGGCGGGCCGAAGCCGGCACAGGTGGCATGGATCGACGAAGAGAAGTGCATCGGTTGCGCGCGCTGCCTGCCTGCCTGCCCGGTCGACGCGATCGTCGGCGCACCCAGGCAGATGCACACGGTGATCGCGGCGCAGTGCACCGGCTGCGAGCTCTGCCTGCCGCCCTGCCCCGTCGACTGCATCGAACTGCGCCCTGTCCCAGCTGTGTCGCTGCGCTACCGCCAGTCGCGTGCCGCGTGATGGCCGCTCGCTCCAGGTTCCCCGCCGGCCTCGC
>JBAVJR010000176.1:0-2393 GCA_049687855.1 Steroidobacteraceae bacterium
GTTTTGGAGTCATTAAAGCCTAGTCAATATTTCAAGATGTTGGGAACATGTGCCTTTTTGGAGGCCTTTGTGTTTGTGCAACAAGATGCCAAGAAGGATATGTGAGGTACACGTATGACTGGTGATGTGTTACTTTGCTTGCTTGAGACTCAACTTTTTCTGATACATTTAATTGTGAACTTGTGTTTTAGGAGACTATGGGACGGGTTATTTTGGTCTAAGAGACAAGGGACGACATGAATGGTGAGTTTTGCTTGCTTTGGATGTTATGTTCATAATCCAAAGCCCCCCTCCCCCATGCAATGCACGATGCCTGGATGATGGGTGGGACCACCACCACAATGCAACAAAATGAAACTGTTGACTCGCTCGCTCATCTTCGATCTCACCATTGCCTAATGCATCAGCTCTGCTGTTACTGCCTCAAAAATCACGTGACCCTCCAGACAGAGATTGGAGAACAGATAGTGGGCAACTCAGAATTGGTATCTAGTAGGCAGGGCCTCTGATATCGGTATCTAGTTGCAAGGGCCTCCAATATCCTAGTTGGACTGAAGATTTGACCATCATGCATCACTGTTCTGTTTGTGTGGTTAGGTTGCTTTGCTCTACTGGGCGCTCTCCTACTGGAAGTGGTGAAAAAGTACTGGGGCTATCCTTTCCGAGTTCTCGTATTCACCTTCAAATGGTGTCTCTAACAGTGGAGGATCTACAAGCACAACATGTATTCTCCTACTGTACTACTTGTATGCCATTGTCTTCTCCCAGACTGCGGTTCCTAAGGACTATTACCAAAATGGGCGAAAGCAGCATAGTGACAGACTCCGTGATGATCAAAACCAGGACCAAGGATGCAAGTCAGAGTGTTCCCTTGAGACCCAAGCAAGGCATGACATTTCATCAGTTGGACAGTATGTTGGATGATGTCATTCTAGATGGGTCTGTGCGGTCCCTGACAACGTGCCATCTCAATCAGGCAGTGGCAGAATGGAGGGTGAATCCCCGAGACTCTGGAATGACTCCAAATGAAGCATTGGACCACCTCAGTTTGTATTCTCCTCACATACTCCCTGATGTGAACACCTATGGCATGATTGTGGACATAGCAATCAAGTGGGCCAATAATCCTTTAGAGGGACCTCATTTTGCCCAAGCGGTGCTAGATTGCATGAACAAAGAAGCAAAGACAAATCCTGGTGTATTACCTGGCACTGTCATGTTTAATACTGTGCTGGATGCTTGGGCCAAGAGTGGCATGAAGGAGGCTCCCTACAAGGCAGAAGATATCTTGCAAGCAATGCAGGACTTTGCACAATTCTGGTAACCACCATGATGTGAAGCCCGATACAATCAGCTTCACTTCTGTCATCAACGCATGGGCAATGAGTCACGATCCTGCTGTCACATGACAGAGGGTGAAGACGATTCTCAACTGAATGCAAGAGCTGTAGAAATCAGGGAATAATGATGTGAAACCTGATACTATCAGCTTCAGTACTGTCATTAATGCGTGGGCAAGGAGTAATGGCTGCGCTGCCCCACAGCCAGCAGAGATGATTCTCAACCACATGCAAGAGCTGTATGACCTAGGGAATCACACGTGAAGCCCAATACAATCAGCTTCACTTCTGTCATTGATGCGTAGGCCAAGAGCCATGATCCCATTGCCCCACAGAGGGCAGAGACAATTCTCAACCGAATGCAAAAGCTGTATTAATCTGGGAATCACAACATCAAACCTGATACCATCAGCTTCAGTAGTGTCATTAATGCATGGGCAAAAAGTAACGATGGCGTGGCCCCACAGAGGGCAGAGGCGATTCTCAACCACATGCAAGAGCTATATGAATCAGGGAATCATGAAGTCAAACCCAATACCATCAGCTTTGCATCTGTCATTGATGCCTGGGCAAAAATAACAATGGCACGGCCCCACAGAGGGCAGTGGCAATTCTCAACCACATGAAAGATCTGTATGAACCAGGGAATAATGATGTTAAACCCAATGCAGTCAGCTTCACTACTGTCATCAATGCAATGCTTGGGCAAAAAGTCACGATCGTGGTGCCACTCTGAGAGCGGAAGCAATTGTTGACAGAATGCAAGAATTGCATGAGGCTGGTTATCAAGGCGTCAAGCCAGATACAATTAGCTTTACCTCAGTCATCAAAGTCTGGTCTAAGAGTAATGATCCGGCGGCCCCACAGAAGGCCAAAGCTCTACTATCATGGATGCACAAGATGCATGATGCTGGGAATCATGACGTAAAGCCAAACACAATCACCTTCAACTTGGTAATCTCTGCCTGGGCTCGAAGTGGAGATTGTGATGCCGGAAGTCGTGCGAATCCGTATCTTGCATACATGAAGCAAGTCAAAGCATCGGGTCACAAG
>JBAVJR010000177.1:0-3597 GCA_049687855.1 Steroidobacteraceae bacterium
CACGGCGCTGCTCAAGCTGCTCGGCATCAGTGTCGACGCCTTCAAGATCGGCGGCGGCATCCTGCTGTTCATGCTCGCGATCGAGATGGTGTTCGCGCGGGAATCGGGCGTGCGCTCGATCACCCCGGTCGAGGGCGAGGAAGCGCATCACCGCGTCGACATCTCGGTTTTCCCGCTCGCATTTCCGATGATCGCCGGCCCCGGCGCGATCGCGACCATCCTGCTGGCGTTTGCGGCCGTGCCATTTGGCTCGGCGCAGTTCTTCGCGCAGCTTGCGGTGATCGGCGTGGTGCTGGCTTTGACGCTGGCGCTGATGCTGGTGACGGGTCCCGTCATGCGGGTCGTTGGCGTGACGGGCAGCGCCGTGCTCGGACGACTGCTAGGCGTCTTGCTTGCAGCGCTCGCGGCGCAGTTCGTGATCGACGGGGTGCGCGGGGCGATGGCGTGAGGGCAGGGCAGGAAGGGGTCACTTCCCAGGCCGGCGGAACGCCAGGTCCCACACGCCGTGTCCCAGTCGCTGGCCGCGCTGTTCAAAGCGCGTGAGAGGGCGGCTGTCCGGACGGTCCACGTAATCGCCGGTCGCCGATTCGTTCTTCAACACCGTGCTGCCGCCTGCCGTCGCGAGCATGTGCTCGGCGTAGGGCTGCCAGTCGGTCGCCATGCGGAACACTCCGCCGGGCTTGAGCTTGCGCGTCACCAGCTCGACGAACGCAGGCTGCACGATGCGGCGCTTGTGGTGCCGTTTCTTCGGCCATGGGTCCGGGAAATAGAGCAGCACCTCGTCGAGCGACGCATCCGGCACGCGCCGCTGCAGGACCTGCACGGCGTCGTCGCAGATCACGCGCACGTTGTTCAGCTTTTCCGCCTCGCAGCGCAGCAGCAGGTGACCGACACCGGGCGGATGCACCTCCAGGCCGAGATAATTGCGTTCAGCATGGGTGGCTGCCAGCGCGACCAGCGACTCGCCGTTGCCGAAGCCGATTTCGAGCGTCACTGGCGCGTCCCGGCCGAAAGCAGCCGCGAAATCGAGTGTTGCTTCGCCGTTTTCGATGCCGAGCGCGGGCCACAGCTCGCGCCAGGCGCGCTCCTGTGCGCCGGTCATGCGGCCCGCGCGCACGACGAAGCTGCGGATCGCGCGGTGGCGCGACGTGTCGGGCACCGTCGCCTCGGCAGCGGCTCCGCTCTCGGCGTCTGGTTTCGATGACGGCAAGGGTCTAGAGTTTGGCTGGCCTCGGGGGGATGGCAATCATATAGCCCGGCCAACGGGTGCGGAGAACAACGATGACCCGATCGGACCGACTGATGCTGGCCCGGCTCGGCGGCGACGCCAGGATACTGTGCAAGCGCACGTGGTGGGTGTTCCTGGTCGGCGGCATCGCCGGCGTGGTCTTCGGCGTGCTCGCGTTCTCCAAGCCGGTGGCGGCCTGGCTGGTCGTTGCCACGTTCTTCGCTGCGGCGATCCTCGTCGACGGCGGCTTCAACGTGTTCGGCTCTGTCCAGAACCGCGACAAGGACGGTTGGTGGATCATGCTGCTGATCGGGATCCTCGGCGTCGTGGTCGGCGGCTACGCGCTGCTGAACCCGCTCGTCAGCATGACGGCATTCATCTACCTGGTTGCGTTCCAGGCGATCACGCTCGGCGCGTTCCTCGTGCTGCTCGGCTACAAGGTGCGCGCGACGACCGAGCGCGAATGGATCCTCTACCTCACGGGCGGCCTGTCGCTCCTGTTCGGCACCCTCGTGATCGTGAACCCCGCCGTCGGCGGCCTGTCCGTGATCCTGATGATCGCGACATGGGCGATCATCACGGGCGTGCTCAAGATCATCTTTGCGTTCAAGGTGAAGAACCTGCCGGAACGGATGGCCAACCGCTTCGTGTGACGCTACGCCTCTCTCGCCCCGGCGGGAGAGCGGGCCGTTCAGGCGACCTTGCCCGCGATGCGCCCACCCAGCAGGCAGCCGCCGAGGAACGTGCCCTCGAGGCCGCGTTTGCCATTCATCCCGCCGCCGCCGAAGCCGGCGCTCTCGCCTGCGGCATACAGGCCGGGAATCGGTTCGCCGGAGTAGTCCAGCACGCGGCATTCCAGGTCCGTCTGCAATCCACCCATGCTCTTGCGGCTGATGATGAACTCGCGGATCGCAATCAGCGGACCCGCAGCCGGCTCGAGGATCCGCTGGAACTTGCAGGTGCGCAGCCGGTCGCCGATCCAGCGGCGCGCGAACTCGATGCGGCGCAGCTGGTCGTCGGTGTGGAACCGCGGGCCGAGAGCGATGATGTCGTCGTAATTTGTCGCAGCCGTGCGGACTGCATCGACGTCGACCGACCCGTCGCCCGCCAGCGCATTCATCTTTTCGACCAGCGCTTCCACGGTCGGCGCGACCACCACATCCGGGCAGAATTGCGTCATCTGGTCGTAGAGCCAGTGGTTGCCGAGCAACATGTCGCGCGCGACTGCCAGCCGGTTCTTGCGTCGGAAGGCCGGATTGAATTCGCCACCGGAGATCGCGAGTTCCTTGAGCATGATCCGGCGGTTCAGCAGCTGCCACGAATAGGCACGCTCCTGCCGGCAGATCTGCGCGACGAGGTCGTGCGTGTCGAAGCCCGTGACGAGCGGCATCGGGCCGATGCGTTCGCCGCGCCAGTTGAGCCATAGCGCCGATTTCGGCGGCACCAGCGAGAGTCCGTGCGATGGCTTGCGCGGCTGCCAGTGATGCACGCCAGCCGCGTAATTCCATTGCCAGTCCAGGTGCGTGATGCGCGCGCCATGGGCCGCTGCCGCATCGTGCAGCGTGCCGTCTGCGTACTTGTGCGAGCCGTTCAGCAGCGTGGCCGGCGGTTGCGACCAGTCCGTGTGCCAGTTCTGCCGCACGCGGTCGAGGTTGCCGTTGATGCCGCCGCTCGCGATCACGACGTTTTCGGCGCTCGCCTCGAACTCGTCGTCGCTGCCTTCGAGCCGACCGCGGCAGCCCGTCACGCGGCCATTGGTCGCCACCAGAGACTCGACGCGGTGATCGAACTTCAGGCCGAGCCGGTCGCGATTCGGGCGCGACAACAGGTGCGCGTTCAGCACCACCTGCAGTTCGTGCCCGGTGCCCCAGACGATGTGCCAGCGAGGCACCGAGTTGCCCGGCGTGTGCAGTCCGCGCTCCACCCACAGCGGCATCGGCATGAACTGCACGCCGACGCCGCGGAGCCAGTCGTAGATCTCTTCGTTGGCGCGATGGACGTAGGCCTCGGCCCATGCGCGCGGCCAGTGGTCGTCCGGTCCGAAATCTGCGACTGCATTCCAGTCACGCAGGCCCTGCTGTGCGCCGTCGCGGATGCCATAGCGCTTCTGCAGCGGAGTGCCGGCAAACCAGATGCCGCCGAAGCTCTCCTTCGCGAGGCCACCCATGTTCTCTTCGGTGTCGCGATCGAGCAGCAGCACGCGCCGGCCGCGGTCCAGCAACTCGATGGCCGCCGTCACGCCCGCGATGCCGGCGCCGATCACGATCACGTCTGCCGCATACCGGATCATTCGATCGCTCCGGAGAGGTTGGCGAGGTGCCAAGCGTAACGCGCCGGTATCATTCCGCGCATGAGCAACCTCCGCAGGC
>JBAVJR010000178.1:0-2800 GCA_049687855.1 Steroidobacteraceae bacterium
GTTCGGCCGCGTAATCGGCGAACTGCGGGTTCTCGAGCGGCAGCAGTCCCGGGTGCGTGTGGCGCACGTGGTTGGCGACGGCTGCGAGCAGCGTCAGTTCGACCTGCCGGTCCGCCATCTCGATGAACGCTCGTTCCTCGGCGTCGACGCCCATCAGGTTCGGTTCCGGATAGAGGCTCTCGAGGTAACTGCAGATGGCGCGTGACTCGGCGAGGAACCGCCCGTCGTCGAGTTCGAGGACAGGCACGCGCGCCACCGGATTCATGGCCGTGAACTTCGCGCTGCGATGCTCGCCGGCATTGAGGTCGTACACCTCGCGCTCGATGCCGCTGATGCCTTTCTCGATCAGGAACATGTCGACGCGGCGCGGGTTCGGCGCGCGCAGCGAGGTGTGGAGTTTCATGCTCGTGTCTCCCTGGGGACGACTCGTGGATCAGTGCGGGGCTGGTCTATTCGGCGTCGGGCGCGGGTCCACCCGTCACGACCATCTTGCGGGCTTCCTCGACGAACCTGCGTGCCTTGTCGGCGTCGTCCTCGGAACCGCTCAGCTTCGAGGGCGGCATCAGGATGCCGGTCTGCACGGCGGGGCGCTGCCGGATCTGGTTGACCCAGCGCGTCAGGTGCGGCAAGTCGTCGAATGGCACGCCCGACCACTTGGCGGTGCGTACCCATGCCCAGTTGGCGATGTCCGCGATGGAGTAGTCGCCGGCCAGGAACTCATGGTGCGCCAGGCGGCCGTCGAGCACCGTGAACAGGCGCTTCACCTCGGCGTGGTAACGATCGATCGCCGGCTGGATCTTCTGCGGGAAGTAGCGAAAGAAGACGTTAGCCTGGCCCATCATCGGGCCGACGCCGCCCATCTGGAACATCAACCACTGCAGCACGAGCGACCGGCCCTTCGCGTCGGCCGGCAGCAGCTGGCCGGTCTGCTCTGCAAGGTAGATCAGGATCGCGCCGGACTCGAACACGGCAAAGTCGTCGGCGGCGTGATCGACGATGGCGGGAATGCGGCCGTTCGGATTAATCTGCAGGAAACCGGGCTCCCGCTGCTCACCCTTGGCGAAGTCGATGACCCGCATTTCGTAGGGCAGCGCCAGTTCTTCGAGCGCGATGGAAACCTTGTGGCCGTTGGGGGTCGCGGCCGTCAGCAGTTCGATCATGGGGGCTCCGGCGCCGTCGGCTGGACGGTGCGCCGGAGCTTAGTCGAACAGTGGCCGCTAGCCAAAATCCGGCGAGCCCGTCGAATGGCGCCCGCTGCACCCGAGGACGGGCCGAACCGTGCGGTGGCTGCGATGGGCGCATGGGCGAAGCCCGGCACTGCGTGTAGATTGGCAGGCGTGGAGGACAAGTCGATGCTCAAGTTCCTGCTCTGGCTGCTGCTGCTCGTCTTTTGCTGGCCGCTCGCCATCCTGGCCGTGCTGCTGTGGCCGCTCGTGTGGCTGATTTCGCTGCCGTTCAGGTTGCTCGGCATCGCAGTGGAAGGCGTGTTCGCCTTCCTGCGCTCCATCATGCTGCTGCCGGCACGCGTGCTCGGCGGAGGCCCGGGTCGGGCCTGATCGCGCCTGGTGCCCCGGGCCAGACTCGAACTGGCACTCCCTCGCGGGAAACGGATTTTAAGTCCGTAGCGTCTACCGGTTTCGCCACCGGGGCACGAGCCGCAGTTTAGCGGAGCGCGACGCGCCCGCGACGGGCATCTCGGACACGCTCGGCGCCCCTGCCGTCCTGGAGCTGCGGCCCACGCCTAGTCGGCCATCGAACCAATGCCCACCTTGGTGTCGAGCGCGATGCCGGCGAGCTCATAGCCACGACGGAAATCCTGCACATGCCGCGTCATCCACGACTCGGCCTCGTCCGGCTTCTGCTCGCGGATGGCCTCGACGATGCAGCGCTGTGCCACGAGGATGCGGGTGCGGCCCTGCGGCACACGGTCGATCATCCGGCGCAGGGAGGGGGCGAGCAGTCGCGTGACCGGCTGCATCGCGAGCTGCAGCACACGATTGCCGCTCAGCTCGGCCAGCTTGCCAAAGAACTCCACGACCTGGCTCACGGCGCCGTCCGCGCTGCGGGCCGTCTCGACTGCCGCAACGATTGCCTCGAGTTGCGCGACATCCGCCGCGTTGCCTTGCTCCGCGGAAAGCGCTGCGACGCGAGGCGCCACCGCACGCATCGCTTCCCACAACTCAATGAAGGTGACGTCGTCGAGCGCGAGCGTGCGTCCAACGCGCGACGCGGTCTCCGCGTGGCCGGGACGAGTGACCTTGAGACGCTTGCTGCCGCCTTCACGGCCGACGAGCCCGGTGGATTCCAGCCGCCGCAACGCCTCACGCACGGTCGAGCGATTGACCGCGAACTGCTCGGCGAGCTCGGTTTCAGTCGGCAGGGGGTCGCCAGGGCGCAGGCTGCGCCGCAGGATCTTCTGCTCGATGGCCGTTGAGATGCGATGCGAGGCTGGCTGCCGGGTGAGGGGCTCGAACAGGGGGGCCTTGTAGCTCGGCGTCGACTCGGTCATGGCGCGTCTCTATTGACGGATAGTCCAATTGTCGGACAATATAGAACCATTCGACCGACCGCGCAACTCTGGGGTGACCGCCATGTTCGATTTCGACTTCGGTCTCGGTGAGGACATCGACCTGCTGCGTGCAACGGTGCGCAGCTTCGCCGCCGCCGAGATCGCGCCCCGCGCGGCCGACATCGATCGCGACAACGAATTCCCGCTGGACTTGTGGCGCAAGTTCGGCGACCTCGGGCTGCTCGGCATCACGGTCGCGCCAGAGTTCGGCGGCACCGGCATGGGTTACCT
>JBAVJR010000179.1:0-8126 GCA_049687855.1 Steroidobacteraceae bacterium
GTCCGCGAGACCCTTCCAGAACCTCTCGGAAGCGACGCCCGTGAGCGGCAGCGCTTCGTTTTCGATCATGTCGTGGAGCGGACGCGCGACCCGAAGGCCGAATTTGTCGATACGGGCGGTCATGGGCGTTGTTCCCGGTCATGAGCCATGCGTTTTGCAGCGCACCATTATGGCGCGACTTGAACGGGGACGACAGCAAGAGATGATCCGGTCTGCGCGGCGCGCGCTGCACCTCCGACTAACCCCTACAACGAGCGCGAGATCAGTTCCTTCATCACCTCGTTGGTGCCGCCCTAGATGCGCTGCACGCGCGAGTCCGCGAACATGCGGCAGATGCGGTACTCGTTCATGTAGCCGTAGCCGCCGAAGAGCTGCTGGCACTCGTCGATGACCTTCTGCTGCATGTCGGTGACCCACCACTTGGCCATCGCCGCCGTCTCGGTGTCGAGTTCGCCCTTGAGCAGCTGTTCGATGCAGCGGTCGACGAACACGCGGGCCACGCGCGTATGCGTGGCCGCTTCGGCAAGCTTGAACTTCGTGTTCTGGAACGCCGCCACGGCCTGGCCGAAGATCTGCCGCTCGTTGACGTACTTGATCGTTTCCTCGAGCGCTCCTTCCATTGCCGCAACGCCGCCCAGCGCGATGAGCAGCCGCTCGTACGGCAGGTCGCCCATCATCATGTGCATGCCCTTGCCTTCCTGCTGCAGCAGGCAATCCACCGGCACGCGCACGTCCTCGAAGAACAGCTCGGCCGTGTCCTGCGCCTGCTGCCCCATCTTGTCGAGCACGCGCCCGACGCGATAGCCCGGCAGCCCCGCGGTCTCGACCATCAGGATCGACAGGCCGCGGCCGCGGTCGTTGGGATCAGTGCGCACGACCAGCATCAGCAGCTCGGCGCTGCCGCCGTTGGTGATGAAGATCTTGGAGCCGTTGACGACGTAGTGATCGCCGTCGCGCACGGCACGCGTGCGGATGCCCTTGAGGTCCGAGCCCGCGCCCGGCTCGGTCATGCCGATGGCGCCGATCAGCTCGCCACGCGCCATGCGCGGCAGCCAGCGCTGCTTCTGCTCTTCGGTGCCGTAGTTGAGGACGTAATGGGCCGAGATGCTGTGCACGCTCTGGCCGAAACCCGACAGGCCGCGACGATTAGTTTCTTCGTACAGCAGCGCCTCGTGACGGAAATCGCCGCCACCGCCGCCGTATTCCGCAGGGATATCGAGCAGCAGGAAACCGGCCGCACCGATCTTGCGCCAGGCCTCCTTGTCGACGCGGTGCTGCTTGCGCCATTTCTCGTCGAGCGGCATGAACTCGGTCTCGACGAAGCGGGAAATCGCCTCGCGCAGCATGCGGAGGTCGTCGTCCATCCACGGGGATTCGTAGGGTTTCATGGGCTGGGGTTCGGGGTTCGGGGTTAGGGGATAGTCGGAAGTGTCAGCGGACGAAGCGGTTGTGAACACGCAGTCCGGATGCCTTGGAATCATAGGTCCAGACACTAGATTCGGGCATAGGGGATAGTTGGATGTGTCGGCGACAATTCCAGCTTGTCCCGTCACCTCCGACCAACCCCTTCCGGGCCTTCCGGGCCTTCTTGCCCTTCCTGGCCTTCCCGCCCTTCTCAATCGTAGGGATGCCGCAGCACGATCGTCTGGGCACGGTCCGGGCCGGTCGACACGATGTCGATCGGCACGCCGGCGAGCTCTTCCATGCGCGCGAGATAGCTGCGCGCGCTGGCCGGCAGCTTGGAGAAATCGGTGACGCCGTGCGTCGGCTCGGTCCAGCCCTTGTGCTCTTCGTACACCGGCACGCATTCCGAGAAACGGTGCGGCAGTAGCGGCGGCTCGTCGCGAATCTCGCCGTCGATCCGGTAGCCGGTGCAGATGCGCAGCGTGTCGAGTCCGTCGAGGACGTCGAGCTTGGTCACGCCCAGGCTCGAGAGGCTGTTGTGCATGACCGCGCGGCGCATGGCCACCGCATCGAACCAGCCGCAGCGGCGCGGACGGCCCGTGACAGCGCCGAACTCGTGCCCGACGCGCGAGAGGTGCTCGCCCGTTTCGTCGAAGAGTTCGGTCGGGAACGGACCCGCGCCCACACGCGTGGTGTAGGCCTTCACGATGCCGAGCACGGCATTGATGTCACGCGGGCCGAGGCCCGTGCCGACCGCCGCTTCGCCGGCGATGGTGTTCGAGGACGTGACGAACGGGTACGTGCCGACGTCGACGTCGAGCAGTGCGCCCTGTGCGCCTTCGAACATCAGGTTCGTGCCGCGCTTCATCTCGTTGCGCAGCAGCACGCTCACGTCCGCCAGCAGCGGCTCGATGCGCTCGGCCTGCGCCACGAGTTCGTCCAGCGTGCGCTGGAAATCGACCGTCTCCGCGCTGAAATAGCGGCTCAGCACGAAGTTGTGGAAGTCGAGGATCTCACCGAGCCGGGCCGCGAGACGGTCACGCTGCATGAGATCCGCCAGCCGCACGGCGCGGCGCGCGACCTTGTCTTCATACGCGGGACCGATGCCGCGGCCGGTGGTGCCGATCGCGTTGACGCCTTGCGCGCGCTCACGCGCGCGGTCGAGCGCGATGTGCGAAGGCAGGATCACGGCGCAGTTCGGGCTGACCTTGAGGCGGTCGTACACCTGGATGCCGCGCTGGACGAGCATGTCTGCTTCGCGGAACAGGGCTTCGAGCGAGACCACGACCCCGTTGCCGATCACGCACTGCACGTCCGGGTGCAGGATGCCGGAGGGGATCAGCGACAGGACCGTCTTGGCGCCTTCGATGACGAGCGTGTGGCCCGCGTTGTGGCCGCCCTGGAAACGCGCGACCGCGCCGACCCGCTCGGTGAGCAGGTCCACGATCTTGCCCTTGCCTTCGTCACCCCATTGGGCGCCGATGACGACGAGATTCTTAGGCATTGGGGAGTGACTGCTGGTTGGTGACGGGTGCCCGCAGGACGGTCAGCCGCCCCCGCGCACCAGGAAGAGCACGACGCAACCTGTAATCATGCTGCCGAGGCCGATCCGGCGCAACATGCGGTCGTCAAGCTGCGACATCGTGAACAGGGCGCGCTTGGCGGCGCCCGGATTCAGGAACGGCAGCACGCCTTCCAGCACCAGGTACAGCGCAAAGGCCGCCCACAGGTCGTTCCAGTTCATCGACGGGCGGAGTGGCCGGACGCTGCGGTCAGCGCCCGGAATCCTTCAGGTACTTGAAGAACTCGCCGTCGGGCGTGATGACCAGCATGTCGCCCTGCTTGCCGAGCGACCGGCGGTACGCCTGCAGTCCGCGGTAGAACGAATAGAACTCCGGATTCTGCCCGTACGCCTTGGAGTAGATATCCGCTGCCGTGGCGTCGCCCTGACCCTTGACGATTTCGGCGTCGCGGTAGGCGGTTGCAAGCGTCTCGGTGCGCTGGCGATCCGCCTCGGCTCGTGTCCGTTCGGAGACCGCGGACCCCTCGGCTCGCAACTGCGCCGCCTGGCGCGCGAAGTCCTGCCGCATGCGGTTGAACACCGATTCGCTGACCTCCTCCGGCAGCTCGATGTTCTTCACGCGCACGTCGACGAGGGTAATGCCGAGGTTATTGACGTTGGTGCCCGCGATCTTGAGCACCTCGCCCAGGAACTCGCTGCGGTCCGCGGCCACGACCTGCTGGATCGTGCGACGCGCGATGACCGTCTTGATGCCGTCCTTGACGATTTCCCCGAGGCGACGGTTTGCGACTTCCTCGCTGCCGCCCGACGTGGACGTGTAGTAGCGCGAGACCTCGTTGATGCGCCACTTCACGAAGAAGTTGATGCGCAGGATCTTGCCCTCGCTGGTCAGGAACTGTTCGGCCGGGTAGTCCTCGGTGAGGATCCGCTTGTCGAACTTGACCACGTTGTTCACGAACGGCGTCAGGAAATGCAGGCCGGGCTTGTAATCGGCACGCACGATCTCGCCGAATCGGAACTTGAGCGCGAGTTCCGTTTCGCGCACGGTGAACGCCGCCATCGAGAACAGCAGTGCGGCGGCGCCAACCAGGATCAACGGCAGGTACCCACGGTTTGGCATCAGCGTGTCCCCCGCTCGCGACGCACTTCAGGCGTGGCGGCCGCCGGAATATCCTCGACGGCAACTGAAGCCCTGGGTTGCACGGTCGCCGGCACCTGGCGCTGCTCGTCGAGCGTCAGCGTGCGCGTGCGGCCCTCCGAGAGCTTGTCGAGCGGCAGGTAGATCATGTTGCCCGTGCCCTTGGTGTCGACCAGCACCTTGTTGGTATTGCCGAGCACCTCCTCCATGGTCTCGTAATAAAGGCGCTGGCGCGTCACGCCCGGCGCGCGCTCATAACTGGCGAGCAGCTGCGTGAAGCGCTGCGCCTCGCCTTCGGCGTCGGCGACGATGCGCGCCTTGTAGGCCGCCGCATCTTCCGATTGACGCGAGGCCGAGCCCTTGGCCTTCGGCAGGATGTCGTTGGCGTAAGCCTGGGCCTCGAGGGCCAGGCGCTCGCGGTCTTCGCGCGCCTTGATCGCGTCACGCTGCGAACTCTGCACCTGCTCCGGCACGTTGACGCCCTGCAGGTTGACCGTCGTCACCTCGATGCCGGACTGGTAGGCATCGAGCGTGCGCTGGATCAGTTCCTTGGTCTTGGCCGTGACCTCCTGCCGGCCTTCCGCCAGCACGTAGTCGAGCTCGCTGCGACCGACCAGCTCGCGAATGGCGCTCTCGGAGACTTCCTTGAGCGTCTGGTCGGGATCGCGCACGTTGAAGGCATAGGCGACCGGTTCGGCCCGCCGGTACTGCACGGCGATGTTGATGTCGACGAGGTTTTCGTCGGACGTTAGCATGCGCGTCTGGTCGCTCACGCCTTCGATCGTCTCCACGTTGATGATCTGGCGCGCCTCTACCGGCCATGGGACGTGCCAGCGCAAGCCCGGTTCCGTCGCCGCGACGTACTGGCCGAAACGCGTAACGACGCCGCGTTCGGCGGCGTCGACCACGTAGAAGCCCGTCAGCGCCCAGACGCCGACAAGCACCAGCGCCACCGTGCCGAAACCGAAGCCGCGCATGGCAGCGCTGCCGCCGCCGAAACCGCCGCCGCCGTCGTCACGGCCACCGTCGTCGCCGCCTCCACCTTTGCCCCCGAACATCTGGGACAGTTTGCGTTGCAAGTTGCGCAGGGCCTCGTCAAGGTCGGCCGCTCCCTTTTCGGGGCGATTGCCCCAGGGATTGCGATTCTTGCCCGGGTCGTTCCAGGCCATGGGTGGGAGTGCTCCAGATGCTTTGTAATTCAGGGGCTTAAGGGCGAATCCCAGGCGCTTGTTGCGGGTACCGGCCGTCAAGCCGCACCCCGGGTCGCCAAAGAGTCGGTGGATTGTAGGAACCGGCCTGCGTCGACACAAGACGAGTTTGCCGGTGGTACTTCGATCCCGTCCTCGCGGCAGATTCGCTCGAGGTCCTGCCGGCGCAGGCTGATCTCGACCTCGACGCCGCCGTCTTCGAGCGTCTGCTGCGCAATGACCGCGCCGGCGGCGAAGAGCCGGGCCCGCGCGCGGCCCGCCTGAGGCGGCAGGCGCAGCTTGCCCCGCCAGAGGTCGGCGCCAAGCCGCTGGTGCAGCGCCTGCAGCAGCAGGTCGATGCCCTCACCACTGTGCGCAGAGAGCCAGACCCGGTCGATCAGGCCATCCTCGCCCGCTTCCGACCGCGGCGGTTCACCCGTGCGGTCGATCTTGTTGTACACGGCGATCTGCGGCAAGCCCTGCGCGCCGATCGACTCGAGCACTTCGTCGACCTGCGCGATGCGGTCATTGCGTTCGGGATCGGACGCATCGATGACGTGCAGCAGCAGGTCCGCCTCGCGTGCTTCCTGCAACGTCGAACGGAAAGCCGCGACCAGTTCGTGCGGCAGGTCGCGCACGAAGCCGACGGTATCCGCGAGCGCCGTCTCGAGCCCAGGCGCCAGGTGCAGCCGGCGCACCGTGGGATCGAGCGTCGCGAACAACTGGTCGGCCGCATAGGCGTCGGAGCGCGTCAGGCGATTGAACAGCGTCGACTTGCCCGCGTTGGTGTAACCGACGAGCGCGATCGTCGGCACTTCCTGCCGCCTGCGCTCCTGCCGCGTGGTCTCACGCTGCTGCAGCACTTTCTCGATGCGGTCGTTGAGGGTCTTGATGCGCTTGCCGATCAGGCGGCGGTCGGTCTCGAGCTGGGTTTCACCCGGTCCACGCAGGCCGATGCCGCCGCCCCGCTGGCTGTCGAGGTGGGTCCAGCCGCGCACCAGGCGCGTGGACATGTGTTCGAGCTGTGCGAGCTCGACCTGCAATTTACCTTCGAACGTGCGCGCGCGTTGCGCGAAAATGTCGAGGATCAGGCCGCTGCGGTCGAGCACGCGGCACTGCAGTTCCTTCTCGAGGTTGCGTTCCTGGCTGGGGCTCAGCGCGCCGTCGATCACGACCAGGTCGGCCGCAAGCGCGGCGACACGGGCGCGGAGTTCTTCGACCTTGCCGGAGCCGATGAAGAAGCGGGGGTCGGCGGACTTGCGGGTGGGCGCCAGTACTTCGAGCACCTGCGCGCCGGCGGAACGCGCGAGCGCGCCGAACTCTTCCACGCGATCCGGTTCAGGGGCTCGGCCGAGCCCCACACAGACTAGGATCGCGCGTTCGCCGCTGGCCGGCCTTTCAAACAATGCTCCCTGCCCTCGCCTGAACCGGCTCAGCCCTCGGGGGCATCATCGAGCGGGGGCAGGTCATCGTCGCCCGCCGGGAGGCGCACGTTGCGGGAGGGCACGATCGTCGAGATGGCGTGCTTGTAGACCATCTGGCTCACGCTGTTGCGCAGCAGGACCACGAACTGGTCGAACGAGTCGATCTGGCCCTGCAGCTTGATGCCGTTGACCAGGTAGATGGAAACAGGGATACGCTCCTTGCGCAGAGCGTTCAGGAAAGGATCCTGCAGGGATTGGCCCTTGGCCATTGCTATCGTCTCCTTTTTATCTCTCGTGCCGTTCGTTCCTGCGCAGCTTCTTCCGTGAAACGGCCCGCCCGGATGCCTGAGGCTCCCGGCAAGAACGAGGCCAGTCTAGCACAGGGATTTCGCACCGATTTTTCCGGCCGCGCTGGTCACGGTGTCGTAGATCGGGACTAGATCCCGTTCTGCAAGGGAAGGCACCCAGGCAATGGCCGGATCGCCGCGCAGCCACGTCAGCTGACGCTTCGCCAGGTTGCGGGTCGCCTGCCGGGCAGCTGCCACGGCGTCCTCCAGGCTGCACTCGCCCGCGAGATGCTGCCAGATCTGGCGATAGCCGACGGCTCGCAGGCTGGGCAGGTCCGGGTCGAGGTCGCCCCTGGCCTGCAGCGCCCTGACCTCGTCCACCAGCCCGGCCGCGACCATCTGGTCGAACCGCGCATTGATCCGGACATACAGCTCCGGCCGCGACACGGGCATCAGGGCGAACCGCGCGAGGCGGACCGCCGGCGGCTCCGACTGCTGCTGCAGGTCTGACAGGCGCTCGCCGGTCAGTTGCAGGACTTCGAGCGCCCGCTGGATCCGCTGGGCATCGGCGGGCTGGATCCGGCTCGCCGCGACCGGGTCGCGCTCGGCGAGTTCGGCATGCATGGCGGGCCAGCCGCTCGATTGCGCGACCAGGTCGAGAGCGGCCCGCACCTGCGGGTCGGCTGCGGGCAAAGGCGCAAGCCCATGGGTGAGTGCGCGGAAGTACAGCATCGTGCCCCCCACCAGCAGCGGTACCCGGCCGCGGGCACGGATCGCTTCGATGCACTGGAGCGCGTCGCGCAGGAACCGTCCGGCGGAATACGGGTCCGCCGGATCGCAGATGTCGATGAGGTGATGCGGCACGGCTGCGCGTTCGGCCGCGGACGGCTTCGACGTGCCGATGTCCATGCCCCGGTACACCAGCGCCGAATCGACGCTGACGATCTCGAGCGGAAAGCGCCGGGCCAGCTGCAAGGCGAGCGCGGTCTTGCCCGTGCACGTCGGCCCCATCAGGCAGACGGCGTCGGGGACTTCGTCGATAGCGTTTGCGGGAGTGTTCATCGTCCGCGCAGGAACAGCCGGTCGAGGTCGTCCATGCTGACGAACGACCAGGTGGGACGGCCGTGCACGCACTGGTCACTGCGCACCGTCTGCTCCATCTCC
>JBAVJR010000180.1:0-11519 GCA_049687855.1 Steroidobacteraceae bacterium
CGCAATGACTCATCCCCCACGGCCGGCACTCTAGCGACCAATGGCGGTCCATCACAAGCGCAAATGGATTCGCCGTGGTTCAGGGAGGCGTTGGTCGCATCGCTCAGCCGTCGGACTGGGCCCATGACCGGGCCGGGCCGCCCGCTAGTCCGGCAGTACCTTGCCCGGATTCAGGATTCCGCGCGGGTCCAGGGCCTGCTTGATCGACCGCATGACCGCAAGCGCCACCGGGTCCTTATGGCGCGCGAGCAGCTCGCGCTTGAGCTGGCCGATGCCGTGCTCGGCGCTGATCGAGCCACCGAACTCCTGCACGCAGGCATGCACGGCGTGATCGAGTGCTTGCTGCAACGCCAGGAACCCGGCGCGGTCGCCGCCGCCCGCGGGCTCGCTGAGATTGAAATGCAGGTTGCCGTCGCCGACGTGGCCGTACGCCACGAGACGCGCGGAAGGCGCCACCTGCGCGACAGCCGCGCTTGCCTTGCGCAGGAAGGCGGGCAGCGCGGCGACGGGCACCGCGACGTCGTGCTTGATGCTGGCGCCCTCGTGACGCTGCGCCTCCGGCACCGACTCGCGCAGGCGCCAGAGCGCCTTGCGCTGCGCGCTCGACTCGGCGAACGTGGCTTCGAGCACGTTGCCGCGATTCATGGCGGCACCGAGCGCGTCCTCGAGCAGGCTCCGCAGGTGCGGATCGTGGCGAGCCGTCGATACTTCGCACAGCACGTAGGCAGGATGCGGTGTGCCAAGCGGGTCGGATACGCCCGGAACGTGCCGTACCGTGAACTCGACCGCGATGCGCGGCAGGTATTCGAACGTCGTGACGCAGTCGCCCGTGGCTTCGCGCAGGCGCGCAAGCAGGTCGACCGCTGCCTGCATGCCGGGCACTGCGACGAACGCTGTCTCGATCGTGCGTGGCTGAGGGAACAGCTTCAGGCTTGCGGCCGTGATGATCCCGAGCGTGCCTTCCGCGCCGACGAACAGGTCGCGCAGGTCGTACCCGGTGTTGTCCTTGCGCAGGCTCGACAGGCCGTCGATCACTCGCCCGTCGGCCAGCACGACCTCGAGGCCCAGCACGAGGTCCCGCGCCACGCCGTAGCGCACGACCGCGAGTCCACCCGCGTTGGTCGAAAGATTGCCACCGATCTGGCAACTGCCTTCGGAGCCGAGCGACAGCGGGAACAGCCGGTCGACGGCTTGCGCGGCCGCCTGTACGTCCAGCAGCACGCAACCCGCTTCCGCGACCAGCGAGAAGTTGGCGGCGTCGACTGCGCGGATGCCGTTCAGCCGGTGCAGGGACAGCACGAGTTGATCGCCACGCGCGCTGGGGGTGGCACCGCCGCAGTAACTGGTATTGCCGCCCTGGGGTACGACGGCGATGCGCGCCTCGTTGCACAGCGCGAGCACCTGCGCAACCTCGGCCGTCGTCGCAGGGCAGGCGACGAAGGGGCTGGCGCCATGGTAAAGGCCGCGGAAATCCGTCAGGAAGCGCGCCGTCAGTGCCGGTGCATCGATGCAGCCGGCCGGGCCCAGCAGGGCCCGGATGCGCCGGAGCGCGTCAGCGTGCGAATCGGGTGCGGCTGCCTGCATCCGGACCCGCGGCGCTCAGGCCGGGCGCGGCGCGGCCACCCGGGCCACGACCAGGGACGCACCGACGGCGGCAGCAAGCACGAAGATCGAGGCGAGCGCGTTGGTGAGCATGTTCGGCGCAATGAGCAGCAGCAGCCCGAAACCCAGCATCATGAAGCCGGAGATCAACTTGAGCAGCCGGCCTTCCGCTTCACTGAGTTTGCGTGCGCCCATGGTCCAGGTGAACACCGTAACGATTGCGAGCAGCGGCAGCACGTAGATCACGTTGTAGGCCGCAAGCCACGCATAGTACTGCCAGGACTCGAGGTCGGCGAGCGTCAGCGCACGCGTGTACACCATCGGGAAGCCCGCCGTGCACAGCAGTTCGTACGAATTCGCGACGATCGCGAGCAGCACCGTGCTGACCAGCATCGGGCCCATGCTGCCCGAGGCAACCACCTCGCGCATACGCTTGAACAGGCCGGGCTTGGCCGCGTCCGGGATCGACAGGCTCGGGCCTGCCTTGAACCAGAAGTAGTCCTTGATGTTGAGCGCCGCGACCGTGAGCGCGAGCAGTCCTGCCACGAACGTGATCACGCGCAATTCGCCCGCGATCAGGAAGACGTTGAGCCACGCAGCCATGAACACGAAATAGACGAGACCGGAGAACAGCACGAACGTGCCACCGATGATCGCCATGCGCTGCCGGCTCTTCGCGTGCACCAGCAGGCTCAGCAGGAACAACAGCACGAAGAACGCGCAGGGGTTGAATGCGTCCATGCCCGCGAGCACGACGGTCAGGATCGGCAGCGAGAGTGCCTTGGCGTCCACCGGGCCGATGAACGGCAGGTTAACCGTCGTGCCCGCGTTCTCCTCGGCCGCAGAGAGCGGGGTAGTGGCGCCGCCGGTGCCGCCCCCGGCGGTCGGTGCAGGATCGGGCGCACCAGGGTTCGCGCCGCGCCGCTCGCGGCAGGCCTGCAATGCGTCGGCGAGTTCCTTGCCCGTCGTCCCGGCCGAGTCGTAGCCGATGATGATCTGGCGGCAGAACACCAGGCCGGGGACCGAGAGCGCCTCGACGCCGAGCGACTGCGCCGTCTCGTAGTAGAACCTGGCATTGCCGCGGTGGTCCTTGACCGAGTACCGCTTCACCTCGAGCCACGGGTTCTGCGCCTGGAGTTCGGCTATGAACGGCTTGGCCTCCTGGCAGTGCGGGCAGGTCGGCGAGAAGAAATAATACAGCCGGACGGTGGGTGTGCCGTCATGGGCAGTGCCGTACCAGAAGGCGTCGGACCTGGGATCATCCGTCGCGGCGCCGGCGAGTCCGGAAATGCAGCACAGCGCCAGCAGCCAGGCCAGTCGGATCGCGGACATTCAGTGCCAACCTGTGGTTCCGTAGGAGCGCGAATTCTAACGGGACAGTCGGCGGTCTCGCTCCGGTCTTTTACCGATGCCGGTAGCGGGAGTACGTCACTTGGCGCGCGATTGCAGCCGGGACGGCGGCGGCGCGAGCTTGCCTGCCTCCGGCGGCGTCGACATGAGCCAGTCCGGATTGGGCAGTTCGCTGAAGATTTCGCGCAGGGCCTCGCCCCAACGCTCGCGGATGCGCTGGAAGTACTCGTTGGTCGAGTCGATGTCGACGTGGCTGCTGATGCGGCACTCATCGCGCCGGACGATCACAAGATCGAGCGGCAGGCCCACGGAAAGGTTCGAGCGGATCGTCGAGTCCATCGAGATCAGGGCGCACTTGGCGGCCTCGCTGAGCGGCATGCTGCGCCGAGTCACGCGATCGATGATCGGCTTGCCGTACTTCGATTCACCGATCTGGAAGTAGGTGGTGTCGGGTGTGGCCTCGACGAAATTGCCGGCGGCGTAGATGTGGAAGAGGCGCGGCGCCTCGTCCTTGATCTGGCCGCCGAGGATGAAGGATGCGTTGAATTCGATGCCCTGCTGCCGCAGCGCCTCGGCGTCGCGCTGGTGCATCTCGCGCATCGCGCTGCCGACGCACCGCGCCGCTTCGAACAGGTTCGGGCTATTGAGCAGGTTGGCGTCGCTCTGCGATGTCATGCGTTCGGCGAGCAGGTTGAGCACGCCTTGCGTGATCGCCAGGTTGCCGGCGGACAGCAGCACGATCACGCGGTCGCCCACGCGTTCGAACACCGTCGTCTTGCGGAACGTGTTGATCTGGTCGACGCCCGCGTTGGTGCGCGAGTCCGACAGGAACACGAGGCCCGCATCCAGCAGCAGCGCTACGCAATACGTCATGACGGATCCGGAGGTGCGGTGAGGGTACGAATGGTAGGCCCGCGGCGCTGCCGCTGCAAAGCGCGAACCCGGCGGCAGGTTCTCACTGCTGCTGCTGGGAACCGGCCGGCGCAGGAGTGGCTCCGCCCGATGCGGCCAGCCTGACTGCGACGCTCAATTGTTCACGGCCACCGCCGCGGCGCACGCCACGCACGGGTGCGGCGTCGAGATAGTCACGCCCTACGGCAAGCCGGCAATGGGCAGCGCCGGCCGCTTCGCCGTGCGTGACGTCGAGGCTCAGCCAGCCGTCCTCACCGCCGATCCAGGCGTCCGCCCAGGCGTGGCTTGCGACTTCGCCGGTTTCGCCGGTGTAGAAGTAGCCACTCACATAGCGGGCGGGAATACCCGCGGCCCGGCAACACGCGACGAACACGTGGGCCTGGTCCTGGCAGACGCCGAATCCGAGGTCGAGCACTTCGGCCGCGGAATGGCTGACGTCGGTGATGCCGGGCTCGTACTCGACGGCCTTGCGCACGCCGGCCACGAGGTCGAGCAGCGTGGCCCGTGAAGGCGGATGACGTCCCAGGTGACGTTCGGCGATTTCGCGCAGGCGGGCGTCGGCCCGCGTCAGCGCCGTCGGCGCGAGGAACGCGAGATGCGACAGCTCGCCTGCCAGCGGCGGCATCGTGCGGTTGCCTGCGTCGTCGGGTGCGATGTCGGCGATGCCTTCGACGACGATCCGCATCTCCCTGTGCGGCGCCTCCATCGTTACGATGTGGGTGACGTTGCCGTACGGGTCGATCTGCTCGAGACGTTCGCCCGGCAGGTTGATGCGCCAGGACAGCACACGCTGCCCGCGTTCGGCCCGCGGCGTGAGTTTCAGCGACTGGATGCTGTAGCTCACGATCTCTTCGTAGACGTAGCAGGTTTCGTGCCGGATGTGCAGCTGCATGGCGTGCCCCGTGTTGCGGCCGTCAGGTGGGAACGACGTGGCCGAGGAAGTCGCGGCCGATGCGATCGTTGAGGTCCCACACGCGCGCGATCACGTCCTGCAGCAAGGCTTCCGCGCCGCCCGCGCCGAGCGAGTCGAGCGTCCCGAAGCGGAGCATCGAATGCAGCACGCCGGCACGGCGCTGGGTCTCGCCGGACTGCGTATTGGCGACGGCGGCCAGGTTGTCGAACACGAGTTCGGCCGAGCGGAGCAGCGAACGCGGCACGTCGGGACGGAACGCCGCAAACTCGATCACATGCATCGGCGTGACCCGGTCGCGCGAGACACGACGGAAGATCTCGTAGGCCGACAGTGCCCGCAGCAGTACGGTCCACGGCAGGTAGTCGTGTGTCACCGGTTCGCCGGCATTGTCGGTGGCTTCGCAGGCGAGCCGGATGCGCAGCAGGCGCGCGACGCCGTCGGCACGTTCTAGGAAGGTGCCCATCTGCATGAAGTGGTAGCCCTCGTCGCGCAGCATCGAACCGAGCACGACGCCGCGGGCCAGGTGCGCGCGGTACTTGACCCACTCGATGAACTCCGCCACGTTGCGGGCCGAGAACCGGTTCGGCGCGTTGCTGCGGGCCTCGAGCCAGGTGGCGTTGAACGTCTCCCACATCTCGCTCGAGATCGAGCCGCGCACGGCCCTGGCGTTCTCGCGCGCCGCGCGCAGGCAGTTCAGGATGCTCGACGGGTTCTCGCGGTCGAACGCGAGGAAGTCGATGACGCGGTGCGTCTCGTAATCCGCGCCGAAACGTGCGGCGTACTCGTCGGCGAAGCTCAGCGTCGCGAGCGTGAGGCTCCAGCCGACGCCTTCGCTGGTGCTCTTGCGCGGCAGCAGCGACAGCCGGTACTGCACGTCGAGCGTGCGCGCGAGGTCTTCCGCGCGCTCGGCGTAGCGGCCGAGCCAGTAGACGTGGTCGGCGGTGCGGCTCAGCACGGGATCAGTCCTCCAGCACCCAGGTGTCTTTGGTGCCACCGCCCTGCGACGAATTCACGACCAGCGACCCGGCCCGCAGCGCCACACGCGTCAGCCCGCCCGGTACGATCGTGATCTCCTTGCCCGACAGCACGAACGGCCGCAGGTCGATGTGGCGCGGTGCCACGCCTTGCTCGACGAACGTCGGACACGTCGACAGCGCCAGCGTCGGCTGAGCGATGTACTTCTCGGGTGCGGCTAGAATGCGCAGCCGGAAATCCTCGCGCTCGGCCTGCGAAGCGGCCGGTCCGATCAGCATCCCGTAGCCGCCGGCGCCGTGCACTTCCTTGACGACCAGTTCGCCGAGGTGCGCGAGCGTGTATGCAAGGTCGTCTGGTTTGCGCAGGATTCGCGTCGGCACGTTCGACAGCAGCGGCTCCTCGCCGAGGTAGAAGCGCACCATGTCCGGCACGTAGGGGTAGATCGACTTGTCGTCCGCGATACCGGTGCCGATCGCGTTGGCGATGGTCACGCGGCCGGCCCGATACGCGGCCATCAGGCCAGGTACGCCCAGTGCCGAATCCGAGCGGAAGACGAGCGGATCGAGGAAGTCGTCGTCGATGCGGCGATAGATGACGTCGACGCGCTGCGGGCCCTGCGTGGTCCGCATGTAGACGAAGCCGCCGCGCACGAACAGGTCCTGGCCCTCGACCAGTTCGACGCCCATCTGCTGCGCGAGGAACGCGTGTTCGAAATACGCGCTGTTATGCGCGCCCGGGGTCAGTACCACGACCACCGGCGCGGCGACGCCGGTGGGGGCGACGCTCGCAAGGTTCTCGAGCAGACGGTCCGGGTAATGCTCGACGGGCGCGACGCGATTGAGGGCAAACAGCTCCGGGAAGAGCCGCATCATCATCTTGCGGTCCTCGAGCATGTACGAGACGCCCGAAGGCACGCGCAGGTTGTCCTCGAGGACGTAGAACTCACCCTGTCCCGCCCGCACGACGTCGATGCCGGCAATGTGCGCATAGATACCGCCCGGAACGTCGAGTCCCTGCATCTCGGGGCGATACTGGTTGTTGCAGAAGATCTGCTCGGGGTCCAGAACTCCGGCGCGCAGGATGTCCTGGCCATGGTAGATGTCTGCAATGAACGCGTTGAGCGCCTGCACGCGTTGACGCAGGCCGGCCGCGAGCTTGCGCCACTCGTCGGCCGAGAGGATGCGTGGGACGATGTCGAACGGAATCAGGCGTTCGTTGCCGTCCTGCTCGCCGTACACCGCGAACGTGATTCCCACGCGGTGAAACAGGCTGTCGGCTTCCGCGCGTTTCTGTCGCAGCGCGTCCTCGGGTTCGCTGATCAGCCAGTCGGAATAGACGGAATAGGGCGCGCGCACCTGCCCGTCGGCGGTGTACATCTCGTCGAACGGCGCGGCAGGGGTGGTTGCGGGTTCCATTGAGCGTCGGCAGGAAGTCCGATTCGCTCTAGCGAGAATCGTGCCAAGCCTGAAAGGCGCACGATCCGCCTGTCACTGCGCCCAAGCGGTGCAGGGAAGGGCGCTGGTCGGCTCTATCGACCCAATTTGGTGCGACACCTGCCGATCGTGCGGTTGGCCTCGAGCGGACGGTTCAGTACCGGCCGTGGGTCTTGTAGAGGTAGTTCGTCAGTTCGGCGGTCTGCATCGACAGCCGACGCTGCAGGTCGTGCACCACGCGCACGATCGCGCGCATGACGCGATAGACGAGGTGGGGGTTGCGGTCGAGCAGGCCTTCGAGGTCGCCGCGGCTCAGGCTCAGCACACGCGTGCCGTTCTCGGCAACGAGCGAGGCGTAACGCAGCGCGCCGTCGAGAAACGAGAGCTCGCCGACGACGTCACCGGGACGCAGCACACTGAGCGTGACTTCGTTGTCCGTTCCGGCCGCCTTGACGACTGCGATGCCGCCACTCGCGACGACGTAGAGGTGGTCGTCGCTGTCGCCCTCGCGCACGAGTACCTCGCCCTGCGCCAGGTCACGAAGTGTCATTACCGCTGCCAGCGCGGCGCGCTGGTCCTCGGTCATCTCGACTGCCAGCTTGGACTTGCTGAGGCCTTCGAGGATGGCAGCTTGGGTCATGGCGGACTCCGGCGATGATTGGACTGGTTCCGGATTGTCGCGGTAGTGCCGCCGTCAGGCCAGTAGGTGAAACCCGCGGCTCTACTCCCGCGCTCCTCCAATCGGGCCGGGGGAGCAATCAGACCGGCGCGGGCAGGCGGCACCGCGGCTTGGTCAGCAGCATCTGCACGTCGCCGATCTGCCGCTCGAGGAACCCGCCTTCGCAGTAACAGAGATAGAAATCCCACATGCGGATGAAGCCGTCCGGGTAGCCGAGCTGCCGCACCTCGGCGAGGCGCGCAAGAAAGTTCTCACGCCACTTCCGCAATGTCGTCGCGTAGTGCGGCCCGATGTCTTCGAGGTGGAACACCTTCATGTCCGTGGACCGACGCAGCGAGTCCGTGATCGCGCTCACCGACGGGATGAAGCTGCCCGGGAAGATGAAGCGCTGGATGAAGTCGACGGACTTGAGCGCCTGCTCGTACACCTGGTCCTGGATCGTGATCGCCTGCAGCAGCATGGCCCCGTCTGGTCGCAGCAGCGAGGAGCACTTGGCCGTGTAGGTGTCGAGGTACTGCGCGCCGACCGCCTCGATCATCTCGACCGATACCAGTTTGTCGTAGGTGCCAGTGAGGTTGCGGTAGTCCTCGAGCAGCAGCGTCACCTGGCCGCTCTGCAGCAGGCCGGCCGCCTCGAACTTCCGCCGCGCCCAGTCGTGCTGCTCGCGCGAGATGGTCGTGGTGGTGACCCTGCAGCCGTAGTGCTGCGCCGCGTGCAGCGCGAGGCCGCCCCAGCCGGTGCCGATCTCGACGAGGTGGTCGCCGGGCGCAAGCCGTAACCGGCGACAGATGCGATCGAGCTTGGCCACTTGCGCCTGGTGCAGGCTCGCGTCCTCGCGCTCGAACACCGCACACGAATACAGCATCGTTTCGTCGAGGAACAGCGCGAACAGGTCGTTGCCGAGGTCGTAGTGGGCCGCGATGTTGCGGCGGCTGCCGTCCACGCTGTTGCGGTTGAACCAGTGCAGCACGCGCCGCAAGGGATCGCTGACCCACGCGGCCGCGCCCTCGAAGGATTCCATCGCCTCGCGGTTGGCCACGAACATCCGCACCAGGGCAGTGAGGTCGTCGGTGCGCCAGAATCCGCGGATGTAGGCCTCGCCACCGCCGACGGTGCCGCCGAACGCCGCGTCCGCGAACGTCTGCGGGTGCAGCACCTCGAGCGTGGCGCGCAGATCGCACCCGGCCGTGCGCCGGCCGAACACGTGTCGCTCCCCTGTCGCGGGCACCAAGACCGTAAGTTCGCCAAGCTGGATCTTCGACAACGCGTGCAGGAACAGGCGCTTGCCGAGACGTTGCAGCCGCGTACCTTCGGCACTGTGGGACTCGGGCACCACCAGGGCATCGACGGCCGGGATGATGGACGCGGTCGCTTCGCGGGTCTTGCTCATGGCGTGGTCTCGATGGGATCGATGCGGCCGGCGCGCTGCCTGTGCCCGGCACCGGTCTTGTCGGGGTGCGTGAAGAGCGGCGTGCGCTTGAGCCAGAGCCGCAGCGCCTGCCAGTAGATCGCGGCCGTCACCTTGAACGTGACGAGCGGATGCCGTGCCAGCGATGCAGCGAGCGCGGTGCCCGTGATCGGCTGCCTGCGCAAGGTGAGCGTGGCGTCGAACAGCTTGCGACCGTCGCGCCGGTTTTCCATGTGCACGGCGAGTGCGTCATGCGGACGCGTGAAGCGCCAGTCGTACTCCAGGTCCATGGGCATGAACGGCGAAACGTGGAAGTCCTTGTCGAACTCGAACTGCAGCCGGTCCCGCGTGCCCCGGTTGGCCGACTGCGGCAGCACGTAGCAGTGGCGCTCGCCCCAGGGCGTATTGTTGATCTCGGCCACGATCGCGACCAGGTGCCGATCGTCGGCATCGAAGCAGTAGTAGAAGCTGACCGGGTTGAAGCCGTAACCGAAGTGGCGCGGATGCGTCAGCAACCGCACGGGCCCGTCGGCTTCGATGCCGGCGCGCTCCCGCACCAGTTCACGGATGCATTCGCCGAGGTCGCGGTCCGGATCGCCGTAATGATCCGAGCGATGCCAGTGGGCGATGCCCCAGCGCTTGCCCGCAGACCAGAACCAACGCCCGCGGAAGACGGTTTCCGTCTCGGCGAGGTCGAGGTACAGCAGCGCGAGCCGGTAACGGAACGCGTGCCCCTCCGGCTCGAGCCGGCGGTGCCTAACCGACCCTTGGTAGAGGCAACTGTGCACGTTCGAGGTCCTCGCCAAAGTGCGCCAGCGCCGTCTGTGCGCTGACGACGCCGTCCTCGTGGAAGCCCGACCGCCAGTATGCACCGCAGAAATACGTGCGCTGCGCGCCATTCAGCTCACGGTGCCGCGCCTGCGCGGCAACGCCGGCCGGCGTGTAGACAGGGTGCGTGTACTGGAAGGACCGCAGGATGCGGCTGGGATCGATTGCGTCGCGGTGATTGAGAGTGACCAGGAATCGCAACGGGGCATTGCGCAGGTCCTGCAGCACGTTCATGTCGTAGGTGAGCGCAACGGGCTCCTGCGGATCGCGCAGCAGGTGGTAATTCCAGGCGGCCTGCGCCAGCTTGCGTCGCGGCAGCAGGCTCGCGTCGGTGTGCAGGATCGCCTCGTTCGCGGCATACGGCATCGCGCCCAGCGCCTCCCGTTCCGCCGGCGTCGGCGCTTCGAGCAGCGCCAGGGCCTGGTCGGAGTGGCACGCGAGGAACACGTGGTCGAAGGACTCGACGTCCCCGGCCCGGGTACGCAGCAACACCTGGTTGGGGAGCCGGCGGATCGAGGCGATCGGCGTCGACAGCCGCACGCGGGCCTTCGCTGCCCCGAGCAGCGCGCGCACGTATTCGCGCGAGCCGCCGCTCACGGTCTGCCAGACGGGCCGGTCATCGACGTTGAGGAATCCGTGGCGATCGAAGAAGCCGATGAAGAAGCGCGCCGGGAAACCGAGCATGGCAGACGCTTCCGCCGACCAGATCGCACGTCCCATCGGCACGATGTAATGGTCGACGAACTGTCGCGAGTAGCCGCCCGCTGCGACGAATTCGCCGAGGGTGACGTCGCGTGAATCCGGTGCGTCGAGCCAGGCCTTGGCGCGGGTGTTGAAGCGCAGGATGTCCGCGATCATGCGCAGGAACGAGGGGCGCACGATGTTCCGGCGCTGGGCGAACAGCGAGTTGACGGATGTGCCGTTGTACTCGAGGCCCGTGCGCTCGCAGCGCAGGCTGAAGCTCATGTTCGACGGCTGCCAGGCCACGCCCAGTTCGTCCAGCATCGCGATGAAGTTGGGGTAGGTCCAGTCGTTGAAGACGATGAAGCCCGTGTCGATCGACCAGTGGCGGCCGCCAAGATCGATGTCGACGGTGTTCGTGTGTCCGCCTGCATGATCCGCGGCCTCGAACAGAGTCACGTCGTGCGTGGCCGACAGGCGCCATGCCGCATACAGTCCGGCGACGCCGGCCCCGACGACTGCGATTCTCACGCGGGCGTCGACTCGCGCACGTTGCGGATGCGGGCGGGCACGGTGTTCAGGTCCCAGATCACGCCGGTCGCTGCGAGTCCGCGCAAGAGGTAGTACGTGATGTCGAATTCCCACCAGTAGAAGCCCTGGCGCACCGAACTTGGATAGTGGTGGTGGTTGTTGTGCCAGCCTTCGCCCAGCGTGATCAGCGCGAGCAACGCATTGTTG
>JBAVJR010000181.1:0-3536 GCA_049687855.1 Steroidobacteraceae bacterium
ACGCCAAACAGGGGGAGCCGATGTCGCGGACCACGTTCATTTCCCGCATGACGGTCAAGCCGGGCCGGGAACAGGATTTCGTCGACGCCTGCAACGAGCTCACCGCCAAGGTGCAGGCTGACGAGCCGGGTGTCATCTACTACGAGTTCTTCAAGCTGCGCGAACCGCGCCGCTACGCCGTGCTCGAATCCTTCCCGACCGAGGAAATGGAGCACGCGCACATGAATTCTGCGTGGCTCGCCGCCATCGGTCCCCGCATCGTCGATTGTCTCGACGGCACGTGGGAGCGCGAGTACCTGGATCCATTCAAGGCCTGACGCCATTCACCTGTCCGCTTCGACGAGGATCGAGCACCCATGACCGTCTTCATCGCCACGCTCAAGATCAAGCCGGGCCTCGAGGCCGAGTTCGAGCGTCTGCAGACCGAGCTGTCGCAGCTCACGCACGCCAGCGAGCCGGACACCAAGGTCTACGACATCATCCGCTCGCGGGACAACCCTGGCACGTACGTCGTCTATGGGCGCTTCACCGACGACGCAGCGTTCCAGCTGCACCAGACCACGGCGTTCCACGATCGCCTGGTGCCGCCGATCCTGGCGACGGTCTCCGGCGACATGGATCTCAAGTTCTTCGATTACGTCGCCTGAAGCGGCGACCGTTTCGCGCCCCGTCTGCAGCCGGCGCGAGCGGCGGGTCAGCCGGCGGCAACGCCGGCGACCGTTGCCTTGAGCGTGGCGAGAAACGCCGCGGCGTCGGCGCCGTCCACGACCCGGTGGTCGCTCGACAACGTCACCGTCACGACCCGGCCGACGGCCAACGCGCCATGGTGCACGACCGGCCGCTCTTCCATCGCGCCGATCGCGAGGATCGCGACCTGCGGCGGGTTGATGATCGCGTCGAACTGGCGCACGCCGAACATGCCCAGGCTCGAGACCGTGAACGTTCCGCCCGTGATCTCGTCCCGGGCCAGCTTGCCCGCGCGCGCGCGTTCCGCAAGCTCCCGCACCAGGACTGCAATCTGCCCCACCGAGAGGCCGGCGGCTTTGCGCACGATGGGCGTCACGAGTCCGCCTGGAGTGGCTACCGCGACAGCCAGATCGACCTGCTCGAACTGCAGCAGCTCCTCACCCGTGAACTGGGCGTTCAGTCGCGGGTGCTGGCGCAGCGCCGTCGCAACGGCGTGCAACAGCAGGTCGTTGATCGAGACGCTCTCGCCAGCGGCGACCATGGCGGCACGCTTCTTCGCCAGCGCGTCCATGTCGAGGTCCGCCACCAGCCGGTAATGCGGCAGATCGCGCTTCGACTCGGACAGGCGGCGCGCGATGGTCGAGCGCATCGAGGTGAGTCGTTCGCGCTTCACCGGTTCCGCGGCGCCCGTGGCGGCGACGGCAATGGCGGCCGGAGGACTTCCCGCCTGCTGCAGGGTGGCTGCGTAGGCCTCGACGTCCTCCTTCGAGATGCGACCGTTGCGACCCGTGCCGGTCACCTGCGACACGTCGATGCCGAGCTTCTCGGCGAGCCGCCTGGCGATCGGACTGACGCGCGCCTCACCCTCGGCGCCCCCTTCGGCAGCGGTGTCCGCAGAGAGGGCCGCTGGCGCAGCGGACGCGGAGGGCGTCGTCGCCGTCGCGGTCGAGCCTTCGGCGAACGATGCATCGAACGGCTTGAAGTCGCGCACGAAAGCGTCGATCTCGGCGTCGGCGACGTCCGGTTCTGACAACACCGCGACCAGCGCACCCACGGGCAGCGTGTCGCCGGTAGCCGCCAGCATCCGTCGCAACGTACCGCTCGCCGGGCTCTCGACGGAATTGACGATCTTCTCGGTCTCGACATCGAGCAGGGCGTCGCCCTTGTCGACGTGACGACCGAGTTCGAACTGCCACGCCGTGACCGTGCCTTCCTGCATCTCGATGCCCCACTTGGGCATGGTGACCGGCCGAATGCGCTCCGTGCTCATCCCTTCATCACCGCGCGGATGGCCGCTTCGATTCGGGCAGGGCCCGGGACGTAGGCACGCTCGAGTTCGCGGGCAAACGGCACTGGCGAATGCGGTGCCGTGACCGGGCGCGGCGCAGCCTTGAGTGAATGGAAACCCTTCTCCGCGACGATTGCGCAGATGTCTGCCGCAACGCTGCAGCGCGGATTCGACTCGTCCACGACCACGAGACGGCCCGTGTTCTCGACGCTCTCGAGGATCGTTTCCTCGTCGAGCGGCGACGTCGTGCGCGGATCGATCAGGTCACAGGTGATGCCTTCCTTCGCCAGCGTATCGACCACCTTCTCGGCGAAGACGACCATGCGACCGATCGCAACCACAGTGACGTGCTCGCCTTCGCGCAGCAGGTTCGCCTCGCCGAACGGGATCGTGTACGCGCCGTCGGGCACCTCGCCCTTGCGGGGGTAGAGCGCCTTGTGCTCGAAGAACATCACCGGGTCGTCGTCGCGGATCGCCTGGATCAACAGGCCCTTCGCGTCATACGCATTCGATGGCACGACGACCTTGAGTCCCGGCACCGCGGTGAGCAGCGCGTAGATGGACTGCGAATGCTGCGCACCCATGTTCATGCCCGCGCCCATGGCGAGGCGCACGACGGCGGGGCAGCGCGTCTTGCCGCCGAACATGTAGCGGAACTTGGCCATCTGGTTGAAGATCTGGTCCATGCTGACGCCGACGAAGTCGGCAAACATCAGTTCGGCCACCGGACGCAGGCCGGCGAGTGCCGCGCCGCCGGCGGCGCCGATGATCGCGGACTCGGAGATCGGCGTGTCGATCACGCGGTCGGCGCCGAATTTCGGCAGCAGGCCCTTGGTGACGCCGAAGATGCCGCCGGACGCTTCGCGCTGGCCGGACGTGCCGCCGGCGCCTCCCGAAACGTCCTCGCCAAGGACGATGATCGAGCCGTCGCGTTCCATCTCGAGGTGCAGCGCTTCGTTGAGCGCGTCGCGGAATGATTTCTGTGGCATGGCGCGTCGGCTCAGTAGGAGATGTAGACGTCGGTTTCGAGTTCGGACTCGGCGGGCGGCGGCGATGCTTTCGCCTTCGCGACGGCCGCGTCGATGACCGCCAGCACCTGCTCGTCGATGGCGTCGAGCGCGGCAGCCGACAACCAGCCTTCAGCCGTGACTCGCTCACGGAAAATCCTGAGGCAGTCCATCGTCTCGCGCTGACGCTTCACTTCGTCCTTCGCGCGATACAGCTGCGGGTCGCCTTCGAAATGGCCGTAGAAGCGCGTGATCGTCGCTTCGAGCGTCGATGGACCCTGGCCGTGGCGGGCGTTCTCGATCAGGCGGCCCGCCGCCTCGTAGACGGCGAAGAAGTCCGAGCCGTCGCAGCGCTCGGCGGGCATGCCGAAGCCGCGCGCTCGGCCGGCGATGTCCCTGGAGCCCACGGCGTAGTCCTTGCCGGTGTGCTCGCTGTAGCCGTTGTCCTCGATCACGAAGATCGCCGGCACCTTGAGCACGACGGCCATGTTCATGGCCTCGAACACGGTGCCCTGGTTGCAGCTGCCGTCGCCGCCGAAGGCGATGCTGACCGT